>NZ_JBHTWX010000078.1:0-9041 GCF_042792155.1 Kitasatospora sp. NPDC056651
CGAACGGGAGCCGGACCCCGCCGCGTCTTCGTCCTTCGGGTGCGGAACGCTCCGGCCACCACGGCACGTGGCCGGGGGCGTCGAGGGGAAGCCCGTCGATCGTCGCGTCCGAGTGCTCCCATGTCCGCTGGTAGAACCCGGTCGTGGCCATGTCCCCCTCCTCGTCGGCCCGTTGAGCGAGTCACGGGGACGGACCGGGCCAGTTCTACGGCCAGTTCGACGATCCGCAGGACGCCTTCTACGACCTCCCGGCGGGCGCCCGCCACACGGACGGCACCCTGCTCCTGGGCGTGACCCGCAGCCACGTCCTGGCCCGCCTGGTGCTCAACGGCCCCTGGGCGGGCACGGTGTGGTTCGACAGCTTCGGCAACGACGGCGAGCTGATCCACCTGGCCGACGAGACCGACGACCCCTCCGAGGACTACACCCTCGGTTCGTTCGTCGACGCCCAGGAATGGCAGCCGCTCGCCGGACTGCCGTGGTTCCCCGCGCCGGAGGACGGCCCGGCGGACCCGGCCCCGGGGGACTTCCTCGACCTGACGATCGCCGTGCTGTGCCGCCGCGTACGGCGGGCCGCCGCCGAACGGGCCTGCGCCCGGCTCGACCCCGCGGACTTCCAGGACGCCCGGCTGCGTCTGCGCAGCCCCCACGCGTACGTGTTCCCGGCCGGGCACACCTATGGAAGCCTCGCGCCCTACTTCTCGGGCCGGGTACGGGACGAACTGCTGCGGGCAGAAGACGACTTGGAGGCCTCCGGACGCCTCCTCGAACTGACCCCGGCCCTGCCGGACGCGGGCCGCCGGCCCGTGGCGCTGATCCTGGCCGGGCGCTGGGCCGAGCTGGCCGCCTTCGAAACCGACACCGTCCCGGACGGCGAGCGCAGCGCCGTCAACCTGGCGCTGGCCGCGGAGTTGCTCGACGCGGAACCGGGGCCGCTGCCCGTCCCGACCGCGCCGGACGCGGCTGTCCGGGCGCCTGGACGTCGTTCGCCCGCGACGGCCTCCCCCGGCACGAGGGCCTGCCGTCCTGGCCCGCCCACCTGCCCGACCGCCTCGTCCTGCGGCTGGACGACACGGCGCCCGCCGTCCTCCTGGACCCCGGCCGCCCCGAACGGCTCCTCTGGGACGGCCTGCGCTGACGGCCGGGGCTGCCGTCCCGGCCACCCGGCTGGGGACCGGACCGTCGGCTCAGGCGGGGCCGGCGGCGGGGCCGGCGGCCGGGTCGGCGGCGGGCTCGGTCGCGTAGCGGCTCATCGCGTCGATGTTGGCCTGTGGCGTCAGCGGCCGGCCGTCGGCGAGCGTGTCGCGCAGGTCCCGGAAGTACTGGACGTACAGGTCGGGGGTGAAGGTGCTGAGCATGACGGCCGGGCGGTCGGTCGGGTTGGCGAAGGTGTGCGGGGTGCCGGGCGGAACCATCACGAGCGTGCCCGCGGTGACGTCGTGGTCCTGGTCCCCGACGGTGAACCGCACGGTGCCGGAGAGAACGTAGAAGCCCTCGTCGTGGCGGGCGTGGCGGTGCTGCGGTGGCCCCTGGGTGTGCGGGGCGAGGACGGACTCCGCGATCGCGAGCCGGTGGCCGGTGTGGCTGCCGTCCTCGAGGACGCGCATCCGCGTGGTGCCCAGGACGATCGTCTCGCCGTCTTCGGGTCCCACCACCGAGACGGCGGGGTCGGTCCGTGGCCTGCTGGTCTTCGCTTCTTCGCTCATGTCCACGAGTGCACCGCCGGAGGCCTGCCGCTGTCCAAGACCCGTTCCGCGGCGCCGATACCCCGTGGGTATCGTTGCAGCGTGGAGCTACGGACCTTGCGCTACTTCGTGGCGGTCGCCGAGGAACTCCACTTCGGCCGGGCCGCCACCCGACTGCACATGAGCCAGCCGCCGCTGAGCCGGGCGATCAAACAGCTGGAGGCCGGGATCGGGGCCCCGCTGTTCGTCCGCTCGTCCACCGGGGTCGTACTCACTCCGGTGGGCTCGGTGCTGCTCGACGAGGCGCGGGCCCTGCTCGACCACGCCGACCGCATCCGGGCACGCGTGAACGCGGCGGCCGGCGTCGCGGCCATCACCATCGGCATCCTGGGCGACGGCACCGACCCGGGAGTGGCCAGGCTGGCCGCCGCCTTCCGTCGCAGCCGCCCCGGCGTCGACATCCGTGTCCGCGACACCGATCTGACCGACCCGACCTGCGGGCTGCGCGCCGGACTGGTCGACGTCGCGCTGACCCGGGCGCCCTTCGACGAGACGGCCCTGACGGTGCGCACCCTGCGCAGAGATCCGGTCGGCGTGGTCCTGCGCGCCGACGATCCCCTGGCCGGCCGGGACGGGCTGCGGCTGGCCGAGCTGGGCGACCGCCGCTGGTTCCAGTTCCCGCAGGGCACCGACCCCGTCTGGCAGTCCTACTGGAACGGCGGCGGACCGCGCGAGGGACCGGTGGTGCGCGCCGTCCAGGAGTGTCTCCAGGCCGTGCTGTGGAACGGCACGGTCGGCCTGGCCCCGCTCGGGCACCGCCTGCCCCCGGAGCTGACCGTGGTGCCGCTGGTCGACATGCCGCCGAGCCGGGTGGTGGCGGTGTGGAACGAGGGGGACGGCAACCCGTTGGTCCGGACCTTCGCCGAGATCGCGGCCGCCGCGTACCGCCGCTGAGGACCGGCGCCCGGGCCGGCACCGGGCCGGCACCGGGCCCCGGTAACGGCACCGATACCGGCACCGGCACGACCCGCCGCGAACTGCCCGCGGTTCGAGCCAGTGACTCGAACCGTGCGAAACCTCGCCGCGTACCCCGGCAGACCTGGAACCGACCCCGGCGACCGCCACCGAGGTCCCGCCCCCCTTTCGGCTGTTCAGCCGTCAGCTCCGGCGCGCCGAAGTTCCTGGAGGAAGCCACAGGCGTGACGGAGAGGCGGGACCGATGTCCGGAATGACCCGACGGAGGCTGCTGGGATCGGCGGCCGGGCTGATGGGCGCGGCGGCGGCGAGCCTGCTGCCGCCGAGCGTCCAGCGGGCGGTGGCGGCGGGGGTGCCGAAGGGCGGCTCGCTGCGGGACGTGAGGCACGTGGTCCTGCTGATGCAGGAGAACCGGTCCTTCGACCACTACTTCGGCACGCTGGCCGGTGTCCGCGGCTTCGCCGACCCGGACGCGCTGCGGCTGGACGACGGGCGCTCGGTGTTCCACCAGCCCGACAGCGCCAACCCGGACGGCTACCTGCTGCCGTTCCACCTGGACACCCGCACCACCAGCGCGCAGGCGATCCCCTCCACCAGCCACGCCTGGTCGGTGCAGCACCAGGCCTGGAACGGCGGGAAGATGGACCGGTGGCTGCCCGCCCACCGGGCCGCCGACGGCGTCAACGGCCCGTACGTGATGGGGTACTACACCCGGGAGGACATCCCCTTCCAGTTCGCCCTCGCCGACTCGTTCACCGTCTGCGACCACTACTTCTGCTCGGTCCAGGGGCCGACCTGGCCCAACCGGCTCTACTGGATGACCGGCTCGATCGGAGCCGACGACGCCCACGGCGGCCACGGCGGCCCGATCATCCGCAACGAGGCGCCCGAACCGCTGACCTGGACGACCTACGCCGAACAGCTGGAGGCGGCCGGCGTCAGCTGGCAGGTCTACCAGGAGACCGACAACTACGGCACCAACATGCTCTCCCTCTTCAAGACCTTTCAGCAGGCCGAACCCGGCAGCCCCCTGCACCGCAGGGGCATGACGCCCCGTCCGGCCGGCACCTTCGAGGACGACGCCCGCAACGACCGGCTGCCCGCCGTCTCCTGGATCCTGCCGACCAGCCACCAGTCCGAGCACCCGGACTACCTGCCCGCCGCCGGCGCCGACTACGTCGCCGCCAAGATCGAGGCGATCGCGTCGAACCCCGAGGTCTGGGCGAAGACCGTCTTCATCCTCGACTACGACGAGAACGACGGCCTCTTCGACCACGTGCCGCCACCCGTGCCCCCGGCCGGGACACCGGGCGAGTTCGTCGACGGTCTGCCGATCGGCGGCGGCTTCCGGGTGCCGTGCATCGTCGTCTCGCCCTGGACGGTGGGCGGCTGGGTCGCCCGCGAGGCCTTCGACCACACCTCGGTGCTGCGCTTCCTGGAACGCTTCACCGGGGTCCGCGCGGCCAACCTCACCGACTGGCGCCGCCGCACCTTCGGCGACCTGACGTCGGCCTTCCAGTTCGACCACGGCCCGCGCCGGGCCCCGGCCCTGCCCCCGACCGCCGCCCGGCTCCAACAGGCCGAGTACGAGGTGGCCCACTACCCGGCCCCCGTCCTCCCCGGCGCGGACCAGAAGGTCCCCACCCAGGAGCCCGGCGGCCGGCCGCACCTGCCCCGGTAGGCGCCCGCCGGTTAGCGGAGTCTCCAATTCCTTGACAGTTCATACGAATTATCACCACCATGGGCCATGGTCGCCACGAGTCCCCGGCCGACCGCCCCCACACCGAAGGAGACAGACATGCGGAAGATGACCACCCGTAAGTCCGGCACCGTCGCACTGACCGGCAACGCCCGCCGGCTCTGGATCGAGTGGTGCTGGTAACTCCGACGCACCACTGACACCGGTGGCGTGCCGGGGACTCTCCGAGCTCCCGGCACGCCTCCGGGCAGCCGCGGGCGCCGAACGGCGGCCCGCGGCGGGCCTGGCGACACGAGAAGGGGAGGAGTCGGGCATGCGACACGTCTGGCTGGAGGCAGCACTGCCCCGGGACCGGCGCGCGGCGGCCGCCGACGCCGAGGGGCTCCTGGGCACCTTCGACTGCCGGGTCTGGCAGCGCGGGCCCTACGGCGGGGTCGGCGAGTTCGTCCGCCACCTCGCCCTCGGCCAGGGGCACTCCCCGCTGGTGGACCGCCACCAGGTCGAACTCCTCAGCGCGGTGCGGGACTTGGCGCCCGCGATGCCGTGGGCCGCCGAAGCCCTCGCGGCCCTGGACGTCGCGGATGTCCAGATCAGGTTCCACCCGGCTCGGCGCACCCGCCATCTCGCCTACGGAATAGGCGAGTTCGTCGCGGCCTGGGCGACGGAGCAGGGCACGCCCGCCGCCGTGGTGCTCGACCGGGTGGACGAGGCGGACGTCACCACCATCGAACTCGTCGACACCCTGTTGCGACGCGTCGACCCCTCCCGGCTGCGGCTGTACGTCGGCGGCGCCTCGCTGCCCGCCGCGCTCGCCGAGGCCGTCGCCGAGTACGCCCGGCCCCTCGCCGTCGACCCGTCCCGGCCCACCCCCAAGAACACCCCCAAGAACGCCACCGAGGACGCCGACGAGGACGCCGCCACGGTCCGCGGCCCCGCCTGGCACGACGAGCGCGCCGACGCACTGGCGGCGACCGGCGAGTGGTCCTGGCAGCTGGGCGCCATCCCCTACCACCGCGAACGCGGCACCCGCCCGGCCACCGACGGCGTCGACGCGCTGCGCACCGCCCTCGCCCTGGCCCTGCGCAGCGGCTTCTACGAGCACGCCGTCCGGCTCGCCGAACGCGGCCTGCCGCTGGTCACCCCTGCCGGGGACACCCGGAACTGGTGGGCCTTCACCACGATGCTGGCCACCGCGCTGACCGCCCTGGAGCGCCCGGCCGAGGCGCTCGCGCTCTACGACCACGTCCGGCAGGTCACCGACGAGCCGAGGATCCACCTGTCCGCGGCCTACTCCACCGCCATGCTCCACGTCCGCCACCTGCCGGCGCCCGACCGGGACCTCACCGCCGCCCGCACCTGGCTGGAGCGCGCCCTCGCACTCGCCGGGCAGATCGACGACCCGCGCGAACGCACCGTCACCACGGTCTTCCACCAGCAGGGCCTGGCCCTGCTGGACAGCCGGGCCGGCGACCACGCGGCGGCGCTGGCGACGGTCGAGGACGGCATCGCGAAGCTCGACCGGGCCCTGGCACCGGGCGAACGCCCCCAGGACCGCGCCCGGCTGCTGCACAACCGGGCCCAGCTGCACCTCGCCCTGGGCGATCCGGCCCGCGCGCTCGCCGACCTCGACACGGTCATCGCGCAGGACCCGCAGAACGCGGAGTACTACGTCGACCGGGCCGCCCTCCACCGGGCCACCGGCCGGCCGGAGGACGCGATCGCCGACTACGGCACCGCGATCCGCCTCGGCCCGCACCTGCCCGAGGCGTACTACAACCGCGCCGAGACCCACACCGACCTGGGCCTGCCGCAGGCTGCCCTGGCCGACTTCGGCCGGACCCTGCGGATCGACCCCGAGCACCTGGACGCCCTGGTCAACCGGGCCGGCCTCCACCTGGACGACGGTGAGCTCGACCTCGCCGAACGCGACGCCCACGCGGGCCTGCGGCTGTCCCCGGACCAGCCACACCTGCTGTGCGTGCTCGGCCTGATCGAGGGCGAACGCGGCCGGCTCCCCGAGGCCGAGGCGCTGCTCACCCGGGCCGTCGAACACGCCCCCGACCTGCCGACCGCCTGGGCCAACCGCGCGGCGATCCGCTTCGAACGCGGCGACACCCCCGGCGCCGTCGCGGACCTGGACCGTGCCATCGCCCTGGACCCCGACCCCGTCGCCCTCTACAACCGGGGACTGGCCCGCCGCGAGCTCGGCGACCGGGCCGCCGCCGTCGAGGACTTCACCCGCGCGCTCGCCGCCGATCCCGGCCCGGACCGCGAGCTGCGCGCCGAGCTCCTCCGGGAACTGCGTGCCTGAGCCCCTCCCCCAGCGCCCGTACATCGCTCGGTTCCGCCGATGCGCGCCCGCCAGGGGGTCGGCGGCCCCTCGCGCGGCTCGGCGAGGGGCCGTGGGGCGTGTCGGCGGCTTCTGGCGGTCCGGTCCTTACGGGGCGGGCGGGCAGACCAGCGTGCTGGTGACGGGCGGGTCGGGGAACTCCGAGCCGTTGTAGCTCTGCGAGCCGTCGCCGTACTCGTAGTGGAAGTAGTTCGTGGAGAAGCTGACGACGGGGTGCACCGTGCAGTCGGAGTCGGCGGGGTAGTGGTAGGTCAGCGTGATGGTGCGGCTGCCGCCCGGTTCGATCGGCACCTGGGGTGCCGTCAGGTTGAGCAGGGCGTACAGCCCCTGGGCCGTCGCCCTTTCCCCGAGGTCGCACCAGCTCACCTGACCGGAGCACCCGGTGAACACCGCCCGCGCGCCGGGCGCGGGTTGCGGGCCTGCTTCGAACATGGGGATCCAGAGGTAGAGGAAGGTCACGGGGCTGGTCTGACGGTTGGTGAACGTCACGCTCAGGGTGCCGGTCTGGCCGGGGGTGATCGTGGGGTGGTCCACGCTCAGGGCGAAGTACGGCGGTGTGGCGGAGGTCGTGGCGGAGGTCGTGGCGGACGCCTGCGGGGCGAAGCCCATCAGGCCGACGAGGAGGGCGAGTACGGCGACGACGCCGAGGCGTCTTGTCCCGGATCCGGAGGTACGCATGACCGGGCAGCGTAGGGCGGCGGGCCCGTTCCGTCTGCCGTGCCCTGGGAAATCCGGCCATGATCCCCACACCCGGGGCCGGCCCCGACCGGAGCCGGCCCGTCCGGTCGGCCGCCGGGTCGGCGCCGCGGTGACGACGAGGGGCACGGCGGTCCCGCCGCGCCCGACCCCAGGGCGGCCGTCCCCCCTCCTGAGCACGCCTGATACGTTGCCATCGCCGTGGTGTTCGGGAAGCCGGTCAAAGTCCGGTGCGGCCCTCGCCACTGTTGCCGCGGAGTTCCGCGGCCCTCGCTGACCGGCTGTCCCAGCGGTCAGGGCCACTGGGCGGGCTGGAAGAGCCGCCCGGGAAGGTCGGCCGTGGTGCGTCGATGCGGAAGCCAGGAGACCGGCCACGGCGCGACATGTTCCACGAGGGTTTTGGAGAACACGTGCCCAGCGGTCCGCTGCGTCCTTTTCGATCCATATGTGCCGTACGTTCCGTACGTCCCGCACCTTCCGTACGTCCGACAGGTCCGACGCGTGTCGGCCGGGCGGTCGCGGTCCTCCTGTTCACCGGCGTACTCGGGGCCTGCACCAGCGCCCCCGCGCCCGTCGCGCCCGTCGCGCCCGTCTCGTCCGGCGGGACGACCGGTAGTGCCGAGCCGGTCAGCGTGACCAACTGCGGGACCACCGTCACGGTCGGCGCGCCGCCCGAGCGGCTGGTGACGCTCAACCAGGGCGCCACCGAGGTGGCCCTGGCCCTCGGCCTGGAGTCCCGCATGGCCGGTACCGCCTACCTCGACGACTCCGTCCCGGAGAAGTGGAAGGCGGCCTACGAGTCCGTCCCGGTGCTCTCCAAGGACTACCCGACGAAGGAGAAGCTCCTCGCGGCCCGTCCGGACTTCCTGTACGCCTCCTACGCCAGCGCGTTCACCGACAAGGTCGCGGGCAGCCGGGAGGAACTGCGCGGCCAGGGCGTCCCGTCGTACCTGTCCCCGTTCGGCTGCGCGGACAAGAGCCAGGTGCCGCCGACGACCTGGCAGGCGGCGTGGGGCGAACTGAACGACGTCGCCAAGGTCTTCGGCGTCACGGAGCGGGCCGTCGAGATCCAGCGGCAGCAGGAGCAGCAGCTGGCCCGGTTCACGGCGACGGCCGCGGGCAAGGACCTGAAGGTCCTGTGGTACGACTCGGACACCAAGGCGCCGTTCGTCGGCACCGGCCACGGCGGGCCCCAGCTCGTGCTCGACGCCGTGGGCGCCCGCAACGTCTTCGCGGACCTGCCCGGCACCTGGCAGAACGTGAGCTGGGAGAAGGTCGTCGCGGCCGACCCGGACGCCATCGTGGTCGCGGACGCCGGCTGGGACACGGCCCAGTCCAAGATCGACTACCTGGAGAACGACCCGGTGCTGAGCACGCTCACCGCCGTGCGGCGCAAGGCGTTCGTGGTGGTGCCGTTCTCGGAGTCGACTCCCGGCGTACGGCTCGCCGACGGTGCCGCCAAGGTCTCCGAAGGACTGGGCCGACTGCACCCGGCTTCATGACCACCGCACCCCACCCCGTCGCGCGGCCCACCGGCCAGGGGGGGGCGGCCGGGGGGGGGGGCGGGGCGGGGGGCCCGCGGGGGGGCCCCCGCCGGCGCCGCCCCGCCCGGGGGGGGGGGGCCGCGACCGGCCCG
>NZ_JBHTWX010000078.1:9051-42995 GCF_042792155.1 Kitasatospora sp. NPDC056651
CGTTATACTCCCCCCCCCCCCCCCCCCCGCCGCGCCCCCCCCGCGGCGCGGCCCGCCCCACGGCGGTCCTGGCCGTCGCTGCGGCCCTGCTGCTGGCCACCGTGCTCCTCGGCCTGGCCGTGGGCTCGCGGCACGAGCCGGTCCGGACGGTGATCGAGGTCGTGGTGCGCCGTCTCGGGCTGGGCGATCCGCAGGTGACACTGCTGGACGACCAGATCGTCTGGCAGTTGCGGCTGCCCCGGGTTCTCGGGGCGGCCGCCACCGGCGCCGGCCTCGCGGTCTGCGGTGCGGTGCTGCAGACGCTGACCGGGAACGACCTGGCCGATCCCTTCCTGCTCGGGATCTCGGACGGCGCCGCCGCCGGCGCGGTCACCGTGATCGTCCTCGGCGTCGGCGTGACCGGCGCCGTCGGCACCGGCGCGGTGTCGACGGCGGCCTTCGCCGGCGCCCTGCTCGCCGCCGCCGTCGTCCTCGCCCTGGCCGGCGCACGCACCCGGTCACTCCCGACCACCCGGACCGTGCTCGCCGGCATCGCGGTGGGACAGATGTGCGGGGCCTACACCTCGTTCGTCGTGATGGTCCTCGGGGACCGCAACGCGGCGCGCGGGGTCATGGAGTGGACGCTGGGCTCGGTCGCCGGCGTGCGGTGGCCCACCGCCGTCTTCCTGAGCGCGGTCGCGCTGGCCGGTGTCACGGTGCTGGCCTCCTCGGCCCGCGACCTGGACGCCTTCGCCTTCGGCGAGACCGCCGCCCGCTCCCTCGGCGTCCACGTCGAGCGCACCCGCTGGGTCCTCATCGCCACCGCCGCCCTGGTGACCGCCTGCCTGGTCGCCAACACCGGCGTCATCGGGTTCCTCGGCCTGGTCGTCCCGCACGTGGTCCGTCTCGTCTGCGGCCCGCGCCACGCCCTGCTGCTGCCCGTGTCGGCACTGGTGGGCGCGTCCCTCCTGGTGGGCAGCGACATCGTGGCGCGCTCGGTCCTGCCCGACCGGGAGATCCCCGTCGGCGTCATCACGGCCGGGCTCGGCGCGCCCTTCTTCGCCTGGCTGCTGTGGCGCCAGGGCCGGGCCGACGGGAGGGGACAGTGACCGTGCCACCCCCTGTCGAGCTGCGCGCGGAGGGACTCCTCGTCCGTGCCGGCGCGGCCACGCTGCTGGACTCGGTCTCGCTCGCGTTCCGCCCCGGCCGGATCACGGGCCTGCTCGGGCCCAACGGCGCCGGGAAGACCACCCTGCTGCGCGCGGTCGCCGGACTGACCCGGCCGAGCGCGGGGCGGGTCCTCCTGGACGGAGCGGACCTCCACGCGCTCACGGCCCGCCGACGCGCACGACAGGTCGCCTTCATGGAGCAGCAGGCCGACACCCGGCTGGAACTGACGGTCCGTCAGATCATCGAGCTCGGACGCACACCGCACCGCGGCCGCCTGCCCGTACCGGCGGACTCGGCCGCCGGCGCCCACGAGCGCTCCGTGGTCGCCGACGCCGTCGCCGCGGCCGACGTCGGCCACCTGCTCGACCGGTCCTGGCCGACGCTGTCGGGTGGCGAGCGGCAGCGCGTCCAGCTCGCACGGGCGCTGGCGCAGGAGCCCGGCGTGCTCCTGCTCGACGAGCCCACCAACCACCTCGACCTGCGCCACCAGCTCGGCTTCCTCGCCACCGTGCGCGGGCTGGGCATCACCACGGTGGCCGCGCTGCACGACCTCGAACTCGCCGCCGCCTACTGCGACGAGGTCGCCGTCCTGCTCGACGGCCGACTGGTCGTCCACGGGCCCGTCGCCGACGTGCTCACCTCGCCCACGATCGCGCGCGTCTACGGCGTCGACGTCACCGTGGAACGACACCCCCGGCACGACCGACCGCACATCCGGTGGAACGGACTGCTCCCCGAAAGGACGACGCCATGACCTCCCCCGCCCCGGACGCCCCCGCCCGCCGCGCCGCGGTGCTCCTGGTCGGCATGTCGATCGGGGAGGCGGTCCGCCGCGACGAACTCCTCCGGACGGCGGCGTCACACCGGGCCTCGATCGCGTTCCTGCAGCAGGCCGACCCCTCGCTGTCGGCCGAACTGACCAGGCTGGCCGACGCGGGCACCGGGACCGTGGTCGTGATCGGCGTCCGTCTCGCGGGTTCCGGCCCGGCCCAGTCCTGGCTGCGGCGGATCGCCGCGCACTGGTGGCGCGAGCGCGCGGGCCACCGTCCCGAACTCCTCGTCGCGACCCGCCTCGCCGACTCGCCGGACGCGATCGCCACAGTGGCCGCGGCGACGAGGGCCGTCACCGGCGAGGAGCCCGGACTCACGTCCGCGGCCTGGGAGGAGGTCACCGGCCACCGGCACCAGGTCCTGGTGTGCCGCGGCCCGCGCTGCACGGCCGTGGGCGCGGAGGAGGCGCTGCGCGCCCTGGTACGGGAACTGACCGAGCGGGGCCTCGGCGACGACGACGTGCTCGTCACCCAGACCGGGTGCCAGTTCCCCTGCAACCAGGCCCCCGTCGCCAGCGTGCAGCCGGACGACGTCTGGTACGGAAAGGTCGACCCGGCTGTCGCCGGCCGCATCGTCACCGAACACCTCGCCGGCGGACGGCCCGTCGAGTCCCACCGGCTCCCCCGCCACAGGAAGGAGCCTGCGGACCACCACGACGGCTGATCACGACGACTGATCACGACCACGGGCACGGGAGCGGGGCACGCTCCGCTCCCCCGCTCAGTAGTAGTGGTGGTTCGGCTTGCACATCCACGCCTTGTAGGCGCGGACGCCGAGCTTGCGGTGGCGCTGTTCGATGTGGATCCGCCGCTCCTCGTAGGGCTTCGCGAAGTCCTCGTACTGGAAGGCGTCGTCGAACCCGATCTCCCGGGTGTCCTCCAGGGAGCAGCAGAAGTAGACGCTGTCGATCCGCGCCCAGTAGATGGCGCTCATGCACATCGGGCAGGGCGCCCCGCTGGCGTAGATCGAGCACCCCTTGAGCATCCGGGCACGCTCCGGCACCGGGTCGGGGGATCCGGGGTCTCGCGGGATGTACTGGAGGGTCGACTCGTTCTGATGGTCCTCGGCGATGGAGGGCGACTCCGGGTTGAGGATCTGACTCGCCTTGCGGATGGCCTCCACCTCGGCGTGCGCGGTGGGGTCTCCGGTGAGCAGGACCCGGTTCTGGCCGAGCGCCACGATTTTCCCGCCCTGGGTCAGAACGGCACCGAAGGGGCCGCCCCAGCCGTTCTCGACGGATTCGCGGGCCAGCCGTACGGCCAACTTCAGGAAAGCCCGGTGTTCGTCAGGCCCCTTCTCCTTCAGGAAGTCCTCACATCCGTTCATGGCATGACCTCCCGGCGGTCCAGCGCGGAGCCGACATCCCGCGAGCGAGCGGTTGTCGGGCTTTGCCCGATGGTCCTGTCAGGCCAGCGTAGTCCGGACGGAAGCGTCCGCAAGCCGCGGGAACGGCCCGGCTGCCTGGTCGCCACCACCATGGGTCCCTGGATGACGGGCACCGCCACCGGCGACTTCGCCCTCGGATCATCGGCGCCCTGCGCGAGACCGTCGTCGACCGCGTCAACGAGCCGCGCCCGGCGACCTGACCCACCCTCACTGCCGCCACGCCCCTGGCCGTCCCCATGGCCTACGACGGCCCGCCGGCCCCCGCCGTCGCGCCCGCCCCATGGGGACGGAGCACCGAACCTCAAGGACCGCACCCTTTGCCTAAAGCCTGTAGGTAGATCTAAGGTAGCCATAGGAACATCGAGAGTAGGTGATGGTCGTGGTTCGGGCTGGACTGAACCCGGAGCGGCTGACGCTCGCCGGGGCGGAACTCGCCGATGAGGCCGGTTTCGACCAGGTGACCCTGTCCGCGCTCGCCCGGCGATTCGACGTGAAACCGGCGAGCCTGTACGCGCACGTCAAGAACTCCCACGAGGTGAAGACCCGGATCGCCCTGTTCGCACTGGCGGAGCTCGCCGACCGGGTCGCCGACGCCGTGGCCGGGCGTGCGGGCAAGGACGCCCTGGCGGCCTTCGCGAACGCCTACCGGGACTACGCCCGGGCGCATCCCGGCCGGTACGAAGCCGCCCGGTACCGGCTCGACCCGCAGACCGCCGCGACCAGCGCGGGTGTCCGGCACGCGCAGATGACGCGGGCGATCCTACGCGGCTACGACCTGGGTGAGCCGGACCAGACGCACGCGGTCCGCATGCTGGGCAGCGTCTTCCACGGCTACGCCTCCCTGGAGGCGGCCGGCGCGTTCGACCACACGGACGTCGCCGCGCAGGAGTCCTGGGAGTGGACCCTGGACCGCCTCGACGCCGCGTTGCGCAGCCGCTCCACCCCCTGACCGGGCCGCGCCGCCCGCGACGGCCGTCCGACAAGCCCCCCATCACAAGGCCTGGAGCGATGAGCACCGAGCAGAACCAGAACCCGATCACCACCCCCGTCACCGCGGACTTCCTGCGCGGACACCTCGACGTGGAGGAGACCGCCCACGGCCTGCTGCCGCACCGGCTGCCCGCCCGGGCGCGCCGGCAGATACCCGACGACCGGCTGGCCGTGGCCGAGGCCCAGCCCTCCGGCGTCCGGCTGGCCTTCCGCACCGGCGCCACCGCCATCGAGCTCGACACCCTGCCCACCAAGCGCGTCTACTCGGGCTTCCCGCCCCCGCCGGACGGCGTCTACGACCTCCTGGTCGACGGCCACCTCACCGCCCAGGCCACCGTGGACGGCGGGAACCTGCGCACCGTCACCGACATGCGGACCCAGGCCGCGGAGTTCACCCCGGGCCCCGCCGGCACCGCCCGCTTCACCGGCCTGCCCGCCGGCGAGAAGGACATCGAGATCTGGCTCCCGCACGCGGAGATCACCGAGGTCATCGCCCTGCGCACCGACGCCCCCGTCGAACCGGCCCCCAGCACCGGGCGCCGGGTGTGGCTGCACCACGGCAGCTCCATCAGCCACGGATCCAACGCCGTCTTCCCCAGCACCATCTGGCCCGCCCTGGCCGCCGCCGCGGGCGGTGTGGAACTGATCAACCTCGGATTCGGCGGCAGCGCGCTGGTCGACCCGTTCACCGCCCGCGCGATGCGCGACACTCCGGCCGACTTCATCAGCGTCAAGCTCGGCATCAACGTCGTCAACAGCGACGCCATGCGCCTGCGTGCGTTCGCCCCGGCCGTCCACGGCTTCCTCGACACCATCCGCGAGGGGCACCCCACCACCACCCCCCTGCTCCTGGTCTCCCCCCTCCTGTGCCCGACCCACGAAGAGACTCCCGGACCCCTCATGCCGGACTTCTCCGATGGAACCCTGAAGTTCAGGGCCACCGGCGATCCGGCCGAGACCGCCGCCGGACGGCTGACGCTCACGATCATCCGCGACGTCCTCGCCGACATCGTCGAGCAGCGGTCCGCCGAGGACCCCAACCTCCACTACCTCGACGGACTCGACCTCTACGGCGAGAGCGACCACGACGAGTTCCCCCTGCCCGACGCGCTCCACCCCGGACCGGAAGGCCACCGCCGCATCGGCGAGAACTTCGCCAGGCTCGTCTTCGCGGACAACGGGCCCTTCACCGTCGCCACCGGCTGACCGCGGCGGTGCCGACGACCGGTCGGATGCCGAAGGCCGGTGGCGCGCCGACGACCGGTGGGGTCACCGCTTCTCGCGCAGCCACCCGGCGAACGCGGCGAGGCCCGCCTCCGGGTCGGCGCGGCCGACGCCGATGCGGAAGCGGTCGGTGGGGGTGGGGGTGAGCTCGGAGCGGTAGATGCCGGCGGGCAGCAGCAGGACGCCGGCCTCCTCGACCAGGCGGGTGCAGAACTCCTCGACGCCCTCGGAGCCGAGGAAGCGGGGGTAGGCGACGCAGCCGCCGTCCGGGGCCC
This sequence comes from Kitasatospora sp. NPDC056651, assembly GCF_042792155.1. Lineage (NCBI taxonomy): Bacteria > Bacillati > Actinomycetota > Actinomycetes > Kitasatosporales > Streptomycetaceae > Kitasatospora > Kitasatospora sp. NPDC056651. Next base: position 14,907 of record NZ_JBHTWX010000078.1, read on the forward strand.
GCCACGCGAAGAGGTCGGCGAACTCGGCGAAGAAGGCGTCGAAGAGCGGCAGGTTGCGGGCGATCAGCGCCCGGTTGCGCTCCAGGATCGTGGCGCGGGCCTTGAGCGCGATGCGGGCCAGGACCTCGCTGGGCGCCGAGTTGCAGATCGAGGTGTAGTGCTTGGCCCGCTCCAGACGGGACAACAGCTCGCGGTCGCGGCAGACGATCCAGCCGATCCGCAGGCCCGACAGGCCGAGGGACTTGGAGGTGACGTTCAGCGACAGGGCGCGCTCGGACAGGTCGGTGGCCTGCGGCAGGATGCGGGCCACGTCGCGTTCCAGGCCGCGGTAGACCTCGTCGCTGAACAGGTGGATGCCGCGCTCGTCGCACAGCCGCGCCAGCTCGGTGAAGTCGGCGGCGCCGATGACCTTGCCGGTGGGGTTGTTCGGGAAGTTCACCGAGACGACCCGGGTGTTCGGGCGGATCGCCGCCTTCACCGCGTCGAGGTCCAGGGCCCAGTCCCGGTCGGGGTCGAGGGCGACGCCGGTGACCTCGCACAGGGCGAGCGGCACGGTCTCGGCCGCCTGGTAGTTCGGGGTCACCACCACCGCGTGGTCGCCCGCGTCCAGCAGCACGTTCATCGCCAGGTAGAGGGCCTCCTCGGCGCCGGCGAAGCAGAGCACGTCGGCCGCCTCCGCCCGCTCGTACATCCCGGCGATCGTCTCGCGCAGCGCCGGGTCCCCGTAGGTCTCGGTGTAGCCCAGCGACAGGTTCTCGAAGGCGGCGCGGTCCTGGTCGTCGGCCAGGGCGAGCAGCTCGCGCAGGGTCATGGTCTGGACGTCGGAGGCGGTCAGGTGGTGGCGCGCGGTGAACTCCCACCGGGAGAAGTGGGTCTCCAGGCGGAAGTCGGGCAGGCGGGTCATGGCGTGTGGTCCTTCACCGGGGCTCGGAGTTCGCCCAGCAGGGCGTACAGGGTGGAGCGGGAGACCCGCAGGGCGGCGGCGACGACGGGGGTGGCGCGGCGCACGGCGAAGACCCTGGCCTCGTCCAGGCGGGCGAGGACGGCCAGGCGGTCGGCACGGGTCAGCCGCTCGACGGGGCGGCCGCACTCGCGCACGTACGCGCCGACGATGTGCTGGACGCGCTCGTTCCAGTCCTGCTCGAACAGCGGCTCCGGCCGGGGCGCCGTCGGGGCGCCGAACGCGGACAGCACGGCGGCCGCCTGCTCCAGTGGCGTGCGGTCGAGGTTGACGCACAGCACCGCGGCGGCCTTCCCGTCCGGCCCGCGCAGCACGGCGCTGACCGAGGACAGCCGCCGGCCGTCCGCGAGCAGCTTCTCGTACGGCCCGAACACGTCCCGTGCCGACGGGTCCAGCGCGTCCAGCTCGCCCAGCAGCGAGGGGTCCCCCGGAGCGCGGGACCCCGTCGGGTTCCAGATCGCGAGGATCCGGTCGGTGTCCGGGTCGTGCAGCACCACCTCGGCGTACGGGCCGAGCAACAGCGCGACGGCCTGGCCCACGGGCGCCCACATCCGGACCCGGGGGTCTGTGCTCTCTTCGGCATTCTCCACGATCTGGACTATAGGTCCGGATCGGACTGACAGTCCAGACCTTCTTCGGCGCCCCGGGATCGAGGACCATCCCCATCCGCCTTCTGTCGTGAGGTGGCAGTGGGTGTTGTCGGCCGCAGGTGCCGGGGCCACATGGACGAGACCGGCGCCTGGGGCCGGTCGAGGAGCACCACCACGAGGCGACGGCGCCCACGAGCCAGGGCCCCTGGCGGAACCAGAGCACGTGGCCTCGGTGCTACTTCCGCCGGATCAGCGGCCGCTGTTAGCGTGCCATCCATGATCAAGGGCAACTTAGCGGGTCGAATAGGCCGGATGGCGGGGGACAGTGGGCCGGAGCGCGCGCTGGTCGCCGCCAGTTTCGTCAACCGAGTCGGCAACGGTCTGTTCAACGCGGCGTCAGCGCTCTATTTCACCTTGGTCGTGGGCCTGCCCGCAGCGCAGGTCGGTGCCGCGCTCACCATCGCCGGAGTGATCGGTCTCTGCGCGGGGATACCCGGCGGGCATCTCGCGGATCGGCGAGGGGCGCGCACGATCATGATGGTGGCCCTCGCGGTCCAGGCCGTGTCGATGGCGGCCCTCGTCCTCGTCGAGAGCTGGGCCGCGCTCACGATCATCGCGACGGTCGACCAGATCGCCGCGGCGGCCGGTGGGGCGGCGTGGGGCGCGCTGGTGGTCCGGGTCGGGGGTGAGCGCCCGGCCCTGTTCCGTGCCAAGCTGCGCACGTTCGTCAACCTGGGCGTCATTCTGGGAACGGTGGGTGCGGGGCTGGCGTTGGCCGCGGGCACCCGCGGCGCCTATGTCGCGCTGATCCTCGGCAACGCGGCGAGCTTCGCCCTGTGCGCGGTGCTGTTGCTCCTGCTGCCCCGCTATCCGGTGCTGGCGGCGCCGCCTCGCCAGCGCCGCTGGCCCGTCCTCGCGGATCGCCCCTTCCTGGCGTTCACCGCTCTCTACGGGGCCATGGGACTGCAGTACCCGGTGGTCTCACTGCTCCTGCCGATCTGGATCTCCGAGCACACCGAGGCGCCGCGCTGGACGGTGCCCGCGCTGTTCGCCGTCAACTCCCTGTTCTGTGTGCTGATGCAGACCAGGATCGGCTCGCGGATCGAGACCCTGCACGATGGCGGCCTGGCGTTTCGCACAGCGGGGCTGCTCTTCCTCGTCAGCTGCCCGATGATGGCACTGGCGGCGCACGCCCCGGTCTGGGCGGCGGCGGGACTGGTCCTGGCCGCGATCTTCGTCCACAGTCTGGGAGAGGTCTGGGAGTCATCGGCGTGCTTCGCCCTGGGCTTCGGTCTTGCCCCCGACCATGCACAGGGCCAGTACCAGGGTGTCTTCGGTCTCGGCTTCAGCGCGGGCCAGGCTCTCGCCCCCGCGATCCTCACCACGGTGGTACTCGGCCTCGGCATGACAGGCTGGCTGCTGCTGGCGGTGTTCTTCGCGGCACTGGGCGCTGTCGGTCCGTCTCTTGCCCGCTGGGGCATGCGGACCCGGCCGCAAGCAAGTGTTGCCGCGGAAGTGACGGGATGACCACGGGCGAAGCCGTAGCGGCCGCGCAGGTTGTAGGTCCGCGAGCTCGACGCTCAGGGCGCGGGCGGGTGGCGCGGGACATGATCGACGAGCGGCACACTCACATGACTGCCCTTCGATGGGCCGAGTGGTTTGCCCTGCCCTTCGAAGCGCTGGAGGATCTGATCCGATCGGCGGGCAAGCGTGCTGAGGGCCCCGCGCCAGGTCGGGTGCGGGACCGGCCGACAGCTCAACCATCAGGACCACGTCCCCCGCCGAACTGAATCAGCCTGTGTGCCAATGCTGTTCACCGGACTGGCGGTGTCCGCCTCGGACTGTGGCGCAGCCGAAAGACGAGAGCCCACCCCTGCCGCGCCGAAAGCAGCAGCCTTGTGCGAGGACGGAGCCGAGCTGAGCTATCGGGCGCTCACTTCACTGGCCACGATGATCCGGCCACCGGCCTTCCGCACGGAACGGCTGACTCGGGCCTTCTCGTCGGGCAGGACGGAGAGCATCTCGCCGGTGGGGACGATGATGGTGTCGGCATCGCCGTTGAGGAGCATCTGGAGGGCGTAGGTGAGTCCTCGGCGCTGGTCAGAGTTCGACGGCGAGGAAGTCGGCGAGTTCGACGAGTTGCGGGGACAGGCCGCGCTTGCGGCGGGTGACGAGGGTGGTGGTGATGTCGCGGGCGTATCTCTGGTAGCGCAGCCACTCGGGGGCGGCCTGCTTGATGCCCATCAGGATCTCGGTGGCCGGCGCGTAGTCGCGCTGTTCGGTGTGGGCGGCGGCGAGGTCGAGCAGGTGGCGGTTGCGGTTGTTGGAAGTGGAGCGGGCGGGGACGGTGACCTGGCCTGAGAGCCGGAGGGCCTTGCCGTACTCGCGCAGGACCATGGCGTTCTCGACCTCCTTCATGGCCACCGTGTCGGGGCCGAAGGTCGTCCAGTACTCGTGGTAGTCGATCACGTCCCGGCCGACCAGGACGGCTGCGGCCTTGGCCTGCCGGAGCATCTCGTCCGCCTCCGGGGTGCGGTTGTTGCGCACGGCCGCCGCTGATCCTCGCAGCATCAGCCAGCCCCACGTGCCGAGATGGCTGGCGGTGGAGCGCCGGAAGGACGGCTCGATGGCGTCCGCCGTGGCGACGGCCACGTCTTCGGCCTCGTCGAAGCGGCGCTGCCGCAGCAGCAGCCAGCACAGCGAGACCACCGCGGACGCCCCGAGCACCTGGTTGCCGCTGCGCTCGGCCAGGTCGACGGCCCGGCTCAGCGCCTGGTAGGCGAGATCGTCATGCCGCAGGTGGATCAACGTGGACCCGGCCAATTGGTACGCCTGCGCTTGCACTTCCAGCGCCGCCAACCTGGCCTCCCCTTCTGCCAGTTCGGCGACCTGAGCGGCCTCGGTCAGCACGCTCGGCAGCGCTCCGAGCGTGGCCGCGTAGTCGTCGCCCTGGTAGAGGCGGTTGCCCTCGCGCACCGAAGCCCGGACCCCGGTGATGGTCGGGGCGTCGTGAGCGTCATCAGCGTGGGCCATCCGGCCCAGGCCCCGGGCGGGTGTGATCACCCGACGGATCGCCAGTATCCCGGCCGGGTCGACCTCCGGGGCAACCGGTGCCTCGATCGGTCCGGTCTGCATCAGATCCGTCGTCTTCACGCCCAACGCCTGGGCGAGCTGGCGCAAGGTGCCCATGCGGGCGCTCTCGCGGTCGTTGCGCTCCAGCTTCCGGATGGTCGCCACCGAAACCCCGGACGCCTCCGCGAGCTGCTCCTGCGTCATGCCCCGGCGTCGGCGCAACCGCCCGATCCGGTCCCCGATGCTCTCCGCCATGGCCACCCCTGCGTCCTCGTTCCTCGCCAACGGTACGCCGCCCGCCAAGACCTGGTGTGAACAGCGGGCGACCGCAACCAACCGGGTGATCGTGCTCGTTGGGTTCAGCCGGGCTTCCGCGTCGTGGTCTTCTTCGGCTTGGCGCCGACCTCCAGGGCTTCGATGCACGCTCGCGCATCTCCTCGATCCGCTCCAACGCATTCTCCAGGACGTCGGCCAGGTGCTGGATGCGCTGGCGCGTCACCAGCTCCTCCGGAGACGGGCCGCTGTAGGTCTCCAGCGCGCCCGGGACCGCCGAGAGCTGGCCGACGGCCACAGCCTCCACGACTCTCATACCGCCCTCGGCGGGGACGCCACGACGGATACGCGTGCCCTTGCCCTCGACCAGCAGGAGGACGAGCGCGTGGTGTGCAGCCTCCTCGTCGATGCCGAGCCTGGCGGCGGCCTGCTGATCGGTGAGCTCGGTCCCCTCCTGGAGCGTCCCATCCGCGATCTCCTTCGCCAAGTGCTCGTAGGCGAGACGGGATGCCATCGTCAGGTCGTCCACACCCTGCACGAAGACGTCCGGCGTGCCGCCGGACCCGTCGCGGACGAGCCACCGCTCGTCGAGGAGTGTGCGGATTGCCGCGTCGACCGCCGTTGCGGGAGCTCCGTACTGCTCAGCAAGGCTCTCGCACGAGGGCGGTTTCGTCCCTGTCCACCAGCCCGACACCTACCGGCGCACCCTGCGCCTCCACCTCCCCCGACCGCCATTCCCACTGTCCGGCACGCCGAGATCTCCACCCGCCACCGCCCTGAAACCGCCACAGCAGCGGACGGCTCCCGCCGGCAGAGCACACCGTCCGCTTCCGCGCGGTCGGCGGTGACTCGCTGACCGGAATTCGTAGATGATCCATCGTCAACCTGTGATCTGGCACTTCAGCTGACTCGTTCGGCCAGGTACGTGCTCAGTGAGGACCGGATCAGCTCGGCACTGAAGTCGGCGGACGTGGCGTTTCGGGCTGGGGTGCGGAGCACTGAAATTCTGAAATTGGGGACCTCAGGTCGCCCCGGAGAGGTGTCGTGCGCGGCCCCAGCGGACCCGAGAACGTGTTTCCGAGGCGGCTCACAGCCTCTGAGTCGACCGCCTTCGGGTAGGCGCTCACTCGCCCGTCTACAGCCTCGGAAAACAGGCTCTGACCTGGTGTTTTCCTGGGATTCGCCTAGGCTGTGAAGGTCTGTGAGACACCATCGGAGGGGACATCGTGACTGAGGACGCCAACAGGTACGACGCAAGCCAGATCCAGGTGCTGGAGGGTTGGGAAGCGATTCGGAAGCGGCCCGGGATGTACATCGGCTCGACCGGCGAACGCGGCCTGCGTCACCTCGTGTTCGAGGTTGCGGACAGGGCGGTGAACGAAGTCTTGGCCGGCCACGCCGGCTTCGTCGACATCACTCTCACGCCCGACGGCGGCGTGTGCGTCGCCGACGACGGTCCGGGCGTTCCCATCAGCGAAGCGGGAGGCGCCGGCAGCACCGGCCTCGAAGCCATGCTGACCCGCATGCAGACAGGGGCTGGGACCGGCGGCCGCAACGACGTGACACTCGGCTTCTGCGGCGTGGGACCCTTCGTCGTCAATGCCCTGTCGCGCCGGATGATGGCCGAGGTGCGGCGCGACGGAGTCTGCTGGGTCCAGGAGTATGCGCGCGGCGTGGCAGTCACCCCGCTCACCGAGGCAGGGCCGGCGACTGGAAGCGGGACCACCATCGTCTTCTGGCCCGACTCCGACATCTTCGGAACAGCGGAGTTCTCGTTCGATGGACTGGCGGAGCGGTTCAGGGAACTGGCGTTGCTGAACAGGGGCTTGGAGATCTCACTGACCGACCAGCGTCAGCCGGTCGAGTCCCGGTCGGTGCGGTTCCAGTTCCCGGGTGGGGCCCGAGACTTCGTCGCCTTCCTCGACGCCCAGGCGGTGGCGCCCGCCCCCACAGACACCATCGGCTTCGAGCGCGAGGACCCGCGGATGGCAGGGACGATGGAGGTGGCCTTCCGCTGGTCCGGCTCCCGTGAGGAGCTGGTCCGGAGCTTCGCCAACAGCTGGCCCACCGCCGGCGGCACGCATGTGGTGGGCTTCCGCGACGGGGTGGCAGCCGCGGTCACCGCGTACGCGCGGGAGCGGCGGCTGCTGACAGCGACGGACCCCGATCTCAGTACCGATCAGATCGGCGAGGGCCTGACTGCGGTCGTGTCCGTGAAGGTGGACGATCCTGAGTTCCACGGCGCCATCCGCAACGTACTGGGCAACGCCACAGTGCGCGCCTGCGTCGGACAAGCCGTCCAGGAACACCTCGGCAGGTGGCTGGAGGAGCACCCGGAGCATGCTGTAGCCGTCCTCGATCGGATCGTCCAGGCCGCCCGCCGGAACTAACCGGCAGAGGACCGTCCTGCCGGTCTCTGCAGCCTCAACGCGGACCGCAGATAGACGCAGAGCAACACGCGCAGACCGGCTGGAGAACGTTGCACGTCGACGGCGGCTGGATGCCCCACTGACCCCCGACCGACCACCAGGGAGACCGACCACCCATGAAACAGCGCGTCCGCGCCGTCCTCCTCACCGGCCACGGCACCATGCTCGTCATCGACCGCATCCGTCCCGGCATCGCCCCGTACCAGGTCCTCGTCGGCGGCGGAGTCGAGGACGACGACCCCGGTCTGGAGGCCGCCCTGCTACGCGAGATCCGCGAGGAGATCGCCGGTGAAGCCACCGACCTGCGCCTCTTCCACCAGCTCGAGAACGACAAGGACGAGACCGAGCACTTCTACACCGCGAGGATCACCACCTGGGACTTCAGCAACCGCAGCGGGCCCGAGTTCCAGCGAACCGACCGCGGCGAGTACCTCCTCCGGGAAGTCCCGGTCACGGCCGACGCCGTCGGTGCCCTGAACTTGCTGCCGCCCCAGATCAAGGACGCGCTGCTGGACGCGATCGGCACCGGCAGTCTCACCCCCGTGCCGTAGCCCGGCGCGCTGGATCCCTTGGAACCACCATCGCCCACGGGGCCGGAGAATGTCGCCGAGGTCCGGCCGTCAGGTTGGCCACGCCCGTGGATCCGCCGTGTCCCTCGGGCGATCCTCAGTCGGCGTCTGCGCTCTCCTCCGGCGGGGCCACGGGAGGCCGAAGCGCACGCCGGAGGCGGGCGCAAGATGGGTCGAACGGCAAACGGAGGCGTTCTTCGGGTTCGGGCTGTCGGCCCGTCACCGGCTGCCACCTCGTCGCGCCCCGGCCCTGATCGGGGCGCGACAGCGTGGCAGCCGGAGGCGTGGCGGTGATCCTCCTCCAGGACCGCTCATACGTGCCGCCGCACAGCCGACAGCCCCGCCTTTTCGTCGGACATGCCCATCCGACGGGCCCACTCACCGGCGTGCGCGCAGGCCCGGTCGACATGGGGGTTGGGCGGGACACGAACGGTATGTGGAATCGCGGCTGCGGCAGGTCTCGCATCGCAAGCTCGCTTCCCTCCCCAGGTCCCGCGACACCAAGAATCACCCTAAAGTTGAGCTTTACCCCTGGGGTCGAGGACACTCCCTTGGGGTGACAGGCTTCGGTCGTGAGAATCGCGAAGGACGACCCGCCCAGGCCGCTTGTGACGTGCCGGCTCTACTGGATCGCCGCAGCGGCTGGGGACCAAGCGGGGGCCATGGCGGTCATGCGTCTGTACACAGCATGACGGTTCGGCGTTCTCGCCGAGACCCCTGCCGCCATGCGTTGAGCTTGCCGTTCAGCTGTTCGCACGGGTTCGTCGGTTCTGGAGCCGCTCCGAAATCCGATGGATCCTCCACCGCGAGCGAGGCACAATCCCGGGGAACCGCGGCGAGGGGAAGTTTGTTTGGACGTGTTCGCCTGTGTCAGGTGCTGCACCGAGTTGACGGCGCCGGTGTCCCCGGTCGCGCTCCCCGTGCACACCCACCACGGGGGCTGGGAGGAGCTACATCCTCCGCTGATGGAGTCTGCGACCTACGCCGTCGACCCACGGCCCACCGGGCCGCCCTGGCGGTTGTGGGAGGAAGTCGGGGAGGAAGCGGCTGCCCGACAGGGCGTGTACGCGCCGGTGTACTCGGTGTCCTTCGGCGCGCAAAACAGGATCGTCATCGCACCCGGCGACTCCCGGTCCATGGTTCTGATCCCCGAGAAGTGTGAGGGGTACTGCCTGGGCGTGGACGGGCGGGCCGGCCCCAACCTGGCGTGCGAGGGGTGCGGGCGGGCCGTGGCGACCCGCATGGACGACTGCGGATTGTGGCAGACCGTGTGGCTGGAGCCCAGCGCGGTCGTTCGCCGTCCCTCGGGGCTCCCGGCCGCTCCGCCTCCCGACTGGGACGACCTGCTGCGCGCCGAACACCGTGTCCCACCCGTCGAACCCGATGGATCGTGGAGCCGCCGCTGGGAGGCCGCGGTCGGAGTCGCGTTGGCCCACCTCGTGGCGGCCACCGAGAATCGACCGGTCACCCTCCCCGCCGGCCCCGTCGCCGAGCTGCTCGGCCACGCCGTCGGCCGGTACCTCCCCGACGGACCCGGTGCCCGCTCCGTGGGGCTGGCCGGACCGGGAATCCGCGAGCTCCTGCCCCGTCCCGATGTTCTCCTCGTCCCTCGCCACCCCCTCACCGGCGCGCCCTGGCGCCCGTCTGACGACGAGGCTGCCGTGGTGCCACTGGACAGCGGAGTCTGGGCATACATCGCCCACCCGGGCGAGACCTCGCCGATGCCCTCCACGGGGGTGCTGCCCTGGGGCGTCCTGCGCGACGACTACCCCCTGCCACCACACCCCCCGTACCCACTGACGGCCCACCGCCACGCCTTCAGGGACACCCTGGTCAGGCTGCCCGCGATACGCTCCCCCCGGCTGCGCCGGTATCACGACGCGTGCCGATGAGGAGGTACCTGACGGGCGATGGCGGGGCCAGTTCGAACCGTCCCAACATCCGTGACCGTTCCTCCGGTGGCCGGCTTCACGGCAGCGAGACGTTGATCGAGTCCGGGGCTGCGGATGCCGGCTCGGCGTTTTCGCGTCAGGGAGTCGTTATCGACCGGCCGTCGGCCTCCGGGAGGAGTTGGACCACACCGACCCGGGGGGAATCGCCGCCCCTGTGGAACGCGCGGACCCTCCAACGCCCTGCGGGCAGGTGGACGGGGCCAGGGCCCGGGTGAGTACTGCCCCTGCAGCGGACAACGGACAGGACTGGTGGATCCGCGTGCCCCCGGCCCGGGCATCCGGTCAATCACGCATGGACCGCTGTCAGCAGGGACGGTGCGGGCGCGGCAGTTTGTCCGGGCCCGGGATTCGAGAACCGAATTGTTCTTGATATTGGCTGGCGTGAAATCATTGGTACACGCGCCGCATATGGCATGAAACTGCCGATACTCCCCGGATTCACCATTGGTGATCACGGCACACGGGAGTGGAATGTGCCGCACGTTCACTCTTCCGGCCTATAGGGCAGATGGTTCGATCTCGATATATTTCCTGTACCGAGACGCCTCCCCGTGAGCCTCTTTTCCGGGGGAATCCCACCGTTCCCGACGACCACGGGACCGCCGTCCTGCCGGCGCGGAGGCCGATGCGCCGACGTCGGCCCGAAGATCCGCGCCCGACGAATCACCGCCGAAGAACACGCATCTCCGTGTCCGGACGTCTCTTCGAAAGTCGAAATGCCAGCGGGCTTCGAAAGCCGTGCACGACGTGCGCAAACCTGCCCGCCACCGGCCACGGCCATTCACTCGGGAGGAACCATGAACGCCGCCGCCAGCTGGAACGACATCCTGGTCCGGGACAACTTCCAGGACATGGGGCAGACCCCCACCTCCGACCCCGTCTGGGAGTCCCCGGACATCATCCCCTTCGGCAGCGACGTCCTCGACTTCAACCTCGCGGAGTCCAGCTACAACGGCCCCGACCTCGGGATCAGTCATCCCATCGTGCAGGGGCAGCTCAACCGCCTCTACGTCCGGGGGAAGAACCTGAGGACCGGCTGTCCCGGCTCCGGCAACGTCCGGCTCTACTACGCCCCCGGCGGACTCCTCCTGGACCCGCGGGCGTGGACCCCGCTCACCGCCGAGATCGGCGGCACCGTCGTGCCGTTCACCGTCCGCGGCGGCGGCCGGGAGATCCCGCCCGGGCAGATCTGCCTCAGCCGGTCCGCCTTCCTCTGGCCGAGCCAGAACCCGCCGGGCCACTACTGCACGATCACCACCGTGGACACCCCCGCCCACCCCATGTCCGCGACGCTGCCCAGCTTCGGCTCGCTCGCCGACTACCTGAACTGGGTCAGGTACAACCCCAACGTCGGCTGGCGCAACATCGACGTGATCCCGTGCCGGCGGACGAGCTACGTCCTCTCCAGCCTGGCCATCGCCAACCTCGACAGCACCCCGGAGCGGATCGTCTTCGGGATCTCCGGCGTCGACCTGCCCAACGGCACCGCGACCTTCTCCAACACCGACCAGCAGGCCCCGTTCAGCGTGACGGCACCGGTCTACTCGCCCGGCACCGACGAGGGGTACTCGCGCGCGGTGACCCTGCCCGCCAACTACTCCGGCACGGTCACGGTCACGATCCGGTTCGACCAGCCGCTCCCGTGTGACGCCCGGATCGTGCTGCGGGCCTACAAGGTGGTGAACAACAACCCCGTCGCACTCGAACGGCGGCTCGCCGTTCCCCTCACCGGCGTGCCCGGGCTCACGGACTTCCTGTTCCTGGAGATGGGCGCGTACACCTTCGTCGCCACCCCGGGAAGCTCGTGACGGAGCCTCAGGTGCCCGCTCCGGGTGCCGGGACGGCCACGGGCGCCACGGCGCCGGCCGCCCCGGAGCCCGAGCAGGACGGCGACGGTCGCTGCCCAGGCCTCACGCGGAACCCCACGCGGAGCCCACGCGGAGCCTCACGCCGGCGGCAGGGCGAGCGCCGTACGGGCTTCGCCGACGAGGCGCAGCGAGCCGAAGACCACGATCAGACCGCGGGGGCCGGCGAGTTCGGCGGCGCGGCGGAGCGCCGTCGGGGCGTTCTCGGCGGTCAGGCAGGGGCCCTGACGGCTCGGGGAGAGCCGGTCGTGCAGGGTGGCGGGGTCCGCGGCCTGGTGTGAGTCGGTGCGGGTGAGGACGAGCGGCCAGTCGTCGGGGAGCGGGGCGAGCATGTCGGACACGTCCTTGGCCTTCATCGCGGCGAAGACCAGGACCGGCGGGCGCGGGTGGCCGCCGGCGCGGGCGTGGCGCAGGATCTCCGGTGCGACGGTCTCGGCGCCCTGCGGGTTGGTGGCGCCTTCCAGGAGGACGCGGCCCGTCCAGTCGTCGAGCCGGGCGTTCGGGAGGAGTTCGAGGCGGCCGGGCCAGCGGGTGGCCGCCAGGCGCGTGCGGAGCTGTTCGCCGTCGGGCTCGCGGATGTGGCCGCGTTCGACCATGGCGTCGACGGCGGCCATGGCGACGGCGAGGTTGTGGTGCTGGTGTGCGCCGGGCAGCGGGCAGGGGAGGTCGCGGTGGACGGCGCGAGGGGTCGTGACGTCCAGCAGGGTCACCGGGCCGTGGCTGTCGTCGCGGCCGGCGGGTCGGGTGGTGCGGGCGGTGTAGTGGATCTCGTGGTCCATGCGCCACACGGACAGTCCCGTCCGCTCCTTGAGGACCTGCTCCGCGCTGTCGGCCGCCTCGGGGGCCAGCCGGCCGAGCACCACGTGGTCCCCGTCCTGGGCACCCGCGATCTTGGCCCGGGTGATCTCGGCCAGGGAACCGCCGAGCAGCCGGGTGTGGTCGAGCCCCACGCCGGTGAGGACCTTCACGTCCAGGCCGAGTTCCGCTGCGGCGGCCCTGCTGCCGCCGATGCTCGCCTCGGCCACGGCCAGGTCGATGCCCGCCCGCCGGAAGTGCACGGCGGCGGTGGCCGTGAAGATTCCCTGGGACAGGACGGGCAGCTCGTGCTGCTCGATGGCCTGCCAGACCTCGGCGAACGCCGCCGTGTACTCGGCGCGGGTGACGGGGACTCCGTCGATCCGGATCCGCTCCCGGGGTTCCTGGAGGTGCGGGCTGGGCATGCTGCCGACCCGTGCGCCGGCTGCGGTCACCGCCGACACCGCGTACGCGCAGGTCGATCCCTTGCCGTTCGTGCCGACGACCAGCATCCCGCGCAGGTCCCGCTGGGGGCGGCCCAGTGCCTCCAGGAGCTTGGCGACGTTCGCCTGCCGGGTCGGCCGGGGAAGCCGGTGGGGGTTCTCGTGAATCCTGGCAAGGATGTCCACGCAGCGTTGGTAGTCCACGCGCCGGATCATGCCACCGAACGCGATGGTCCGAAAACCCGGAGTGAGGGGTTCCGGATTCGCCGCGTCCCGAGGCCCCGAGGAGCGCCTCGCGAGGAGAGGCCGCGCGAGGAGAGTCACCCAGGGCGAGGCTGTCCTGGCCGATCCAAGGGGGCCTTCGGCGCCTGAGCGGGTCGGCGGAGGAGGACGGCTTGCGACAGCCGACCGGCGGTCACCGGGCCAGCAGGTCGTGCAGCCCGTCCTCGAAGGCCGGGTACAGGTAGTGGTCGGTGCCGTACCCCGGCATCTCCAGCTTCTTGAGCTGTCCGCTGACGATGTGGGACACCAGCGGAACGGGCAGGGCCTCCGGCCACAGGCCCGTGCGCTTGCCCTCGGTCAGCACCCGGCGGAAGGCACCGGTGGAGCCGCGCAGGCTACGGCCGTCGGCCTTCAACTCCTCGGCGGAGCACTCCCCTTGGCCCTCGACGACCTGGAGCAGGATCTGCTGGGCGCGGGGCGGCAGGCGGTCGTAGTACGAGCGGGCCCGCTCCGGGGTCCAGTGGTCGTCAGGGACAGCGGTGACGACGGCGCAGGACATGGCGGCGAGGGCGAGCAGTTTTTCGAGGGCCTCGGGAGTCGGGTCCTCCACGGTGATGGTGATCTTCATGCCGCATACCCTGGCAGCCCGGAGGGCTGCTCACAAATAACCATGACAAACGCGCGGCAGACGAGAACGGGCGCCTCGCCCCGCGACGCCGGGTCCGGGACCGGACCGGACCGGACCGGACCGGCCGGCCGGCCGACCGTCCGTCCGGGCACATGTCAGTGCCCACCGGTACGTTGCCGTGCATGACCCCCGTGAAGAGCATGACCACCTTCCCGACGGCCATCGGACAGGCGGCCTCGGCCGGGCGCACCGCCGAGTTCCCCACCGGCGGCCGCACCACCACCGTCGAGGTGGTCCCCCTGTGGGCCGCGCCCTGGTCGCCGGCCGCCCAGGCCACGACGAAGCGCTGAGCCGAACAGCCGTGGCGCCGCGCGCTTCTCCTGAACCGGCCCGTCGCCCCGCCCGCGCTTCCGCCGCCAGTCCGACGAGCTGACCCCGCGTGCCCGCTCGAACGCCGCACTGCACGCCGGTCGAGTCGTGCGGCGTTCGTCAGACGGAAGGGCGACCGTCAATCGCGGCCCCAGTTCCACGGGGCGGGGCGGGTGCCGCGCAGGCACGCGACCTGATGGGCGACCAGGTGACGAGCGCGGGCGTCGAGACGGGCTCGGCGCACCGTGTCCATCACCGCGGTGAGCAGGACGACGTCACGTACGGTCCGATAGCCGGACCAGGCGCCGATGTACGGGAGGCTCAGGAGCCGGTCCTCGCACTGGTAGGAGAGGTAGGTGTCGGCGTAGGTCCGGTGGTCCTCACGCGGGGTGGTGAGCAGCTCGGAGCGCCAGCGGGCGGCGACCAGGTCCCACTCCTGGTGGCCGCGCATCAGTGGTCGGCGCGGCAGGAGCCCGACGTGGACGCCGTCGTCGTGGACGGGCACCATGCCGTGGCCGCCGAGGATGACGGCGTCGGGTGTCGGCCAGTCGAGGTAGTCCCACTCCTCGCGAAGCTGGGCGGTGTGCTCGCGCAGGAAGGCACGGGTCGGCTCGTCCAACAGGACGTCACCCCGGCCGTCCAGGCCGTCCGGATCGGCCGGCAAGGCGGCGAACGGGTCGTGCTCCTGGAGCCACGGTGCCGTCGCCGGGTCGATGCGGTGGGTGAGGGCGGTCACCCACGCGGACAGGGACGTGTCTGCGCTCGGCTTCCCGCAGGACCGCCAGAACGTCACCGCCCGCCCCTCGGCGGACGGGTGGACGTCGGTGTATCGAGGGGAGGTGACGGCGACGTGGTTCCGGCTCAGGAGTCACGCGCTCTTGAGGAGGGCCCGGCCCTCGTTCGGGTCGGGGTGCACGATCACGAGGGCTCGCGACGTGGGCAGCGACCACAGGTGGTTGGGGCTGTCGCTGACCAGCTCGGCCTGTCCCGCGTCGTCAGCGCTGGCCGAGCAGGCCTGCGTCAGGGCCTCGTAGGAGGTGGCGACGTCCAACCTGCGGGCCGGGGTGGCGGTCTTGAGCAGTAGTGCGGTTCGTGGTCCGACACTCACGGCGTAGTCCTCGGGTCGAAGTGGGTGGACGGGGGTGGGAAAGCGGGGGATCGTCTACGGGACAGTGCCTTCCTCGTGCCGTCGGACCAGCCTTTTCGGTTTGTCCGCGCTCCTTCGTGTCCGCCCGGAGACGGCCTTCACCTGGTACTCCGGCGACTGGATGGCGGCTTCCGGCTGCACTTCCGCCTTCACGGCGGCGGCCTGGCCGAAGGTCTCCGGGGCCACATCGAGTTCGAACCACACGGACCAGCCGGTCGGCCGTCCTCGGGGGTCGAGACGCTGGTGCCAGCCGATGTCGTCCGCGTAACCGGCCGCGACCACCAGTCCGCGGCCGCAGGTCGCATCCAGGTCGTCGACGCTGCTGTTCATCACGGGCTCAACCACGCTCGGGTCCGTCACGGTGATCCGCAAACGGCCGCGCTCCCGGTCGATATCACCCTCGATCAACAGCTCGGCTTCATCGCCGAGGCGTTCACCGACGACGTGCTTGATCACGTTGTCGATGAACTCCGAGGAGCACACGCGAAGCGCGTACGCCCTGGGCTCGTCGAGGACGATGCCGGCCCTTGCGACCTCCTCGGACAGCAGGTTGCGGACGGCGCCGAGGGAGGCGGTTGTGATCGTGGCGCTGAACTCCAGAACACGGTGCATGACTGTTCCTCCGGGCCGTTGGCGGGGGTGGCGAGCGGTGGTCATCGCGTGTCCACCGAGATTCGCCGTGTCAGGGGCCGGAGGGCAACCGGAAGAAGTTGCCGCTGTGAGTCGAACTCACTGGTTTGGCCCGGCGCGACGGGAAACCAGTGATGAGTTACTGCTCTTGACCATGAATCAGTCGCTCCGGATGGCTAGGCTTCCCATCAGCGGTAGAGGAGGTGGGACATGGGCCACAAGCCCTCCTGCGCAGCGCGCATCAGAGCCAGTGCCGAGGCAAGGTGCTGGACGATCGACACGACGGCGGCCATGATCGTCGAGTGCTGTGGCGTCACACCTCTCCGTGCTCACCGCCTGGCCCGGGGGTGGACGCGGGCTAATGCCGTCAGCGAACTGATCCTTCTGTGTGGTGAGTTGGCGCTCGATTGTCCAAGCCTGGACGCTGAGCAACTGGGCGTCTGGGAGCGAAACGCCCGGATGCCGCGGGCTCGGACCATCGACCTGCTGTGTCGTCTCTACCGGACCGACACACAAGGGCTGGGGCTCGCCGGCGGCTACCGTGCCGACGCTTCCACAGCCATGGCCGTGTTCACCCCGCCTCCCGGACCCGATCGTCCGGCGGCAGCCAAGCAGGCGATTCTCCCCTCGCCGCTGGTTGCGGGCGACCCTCTCGACGCCGTCACACGTTCCCACCGGCGTGCCATCGAACGCACGCTGGCCAGCACGACGCTCACCACTGGCGAGCTCGAGTCCCTGGACGGGAAGCTCCTCGCGCTGCGGCGGGACTACGTGTCCGACCCCCCGATGGTGATGTTGGCACGGCTGCTGGCGACCTTGGAGGAGGTCCGGCAGTACTCCGAAGAACGGCAGCCGGCGGTCGTCCAGGTGAGGCTGTCCGAGATGATCGCCGTACTGTCCACCCTGACTGCGGACGCCCTGATGAAACTGGGGCGCACAGAGCAGGCTCGGGACTGGTACGGGACCGCGAAGTCGGCCGCCGACGACAGCGGCAACCGCGAACTACGCACACGCGTACGGGTGCAGGCGGCGATGCTGCCGTTCTACTACGGGCCGCTGGCCGAGGCGGCGGCTCTCACCCACGAGGCCGTGCTCCTCAACCGCGGGCGGCCGTCCGTGACAGGGGCATTCGCCTCCGCCGCCGAGGCCCGGGTCAAGGCCTGTCAACACGACGAGGACGGCGCCCGCGCGGCGATCGTACAAGCCCGCACGCTGTTCGAACGCAGCCGGCAGACGGCCCAGGAGGACGACGCGTGGGCGTTCCCCTACCGGCGGCTCCAGCTCTACCTGTCGGGCGCCTACACCGCCCTCGGCGACACGGTGCGGGCCGGCCGGGCCCAGGATGAGGCGCTGCGCCTCTATCCCGACCACACCGGTATCGACCCGGCACTGCTGCGTCTGGAACAGGCCATGTGTCTGGTTCGGCAGCGGAGCGTGTCCGAGGCCTGCCAGCTGGCCCGGGTCACCTACCTGGCGGTGCCCGCGGACCACCGCACCAGGATCCTCGGCGCCCGCGCGGCGGACATCATCAAGATAACGCCGAAGGACGTACGGCCTCGTGCTGCCCGAGAACTCGGCGAACTTCTGGCCCTTCCAGCCGGCCGGACGTGACAGACGCCTCCCGCGCCCGTCAGCCTGGCGGGTATGAGTACTCCGGTTCTCCGGATCGGCGGGTTCGCCGAATCCGAGGTTGTCACAGTTCTCAACGCTGCCTGCGACCAGGTCGGGCTCGACCCGGTCGGTGCCGTGATGCTGCGCGGCCACACCAACGCCGTCTACACGCTGCCGGCCGCCGGGGCGGTCGCCAAGATCGCGAGGGCGGGCACGCCTTTGGACAGTGTCCGCCGTACCGTCCGGCTCGTGCGGTGGCTCACCGGCAGGAACTTCCCGACGGTCGAGCTGCTGCCGGTGCGGCAACCGGTTGTGGTCGGTGGGCACGCGGTGACGTTCTGGCACCATCTGCCCCAACCTGGCCGCCCTGTTCCGGCGGCGCACCTCGCTGTTCCCCTCCGCACCCTTCACGAACTCCCGCCTCCCCCCTTCGACGTCCGCCCGGTCGACACCGCCAGGGCCATCGGACGGTCGATCACGGAGATCACCGCGTTGCCGCCGGAGGACGTCGCCTGCCTCGAACAGCGGTTGGCCGATCTGGAGGACGCCCTTCCCCACTTGCGGTACGTCCTGCCGCCGGGGCTGTTGCAGGGCGACCCTCAGCACCGCAATGCCCTCCACCACGAAGATGCCGCAGTCCTGTGCGACTGGGACACCGCCTGTTTCGGGCAGCCCGAGCTCGACCTCGTGACTGTCGAGATCCATTGCCGTCGCTTCGGCTACGGCTCGACCCACTACCAGGAGTTCGCGGACCGGTACGGGTTCGACGTGACCACGTGGACGGGTTACCCCGTACTGTCCGCGCTCCGCGAACTGCGGATGATCACCACGAACGCCAAGCGGGCCTCACCCGGGGGCCCGGCACTCGTGGAGGTACGACGCCGCGTCCAAGGGTTACGGTCCGGGCACGACCGGCTCGGATGGAACATCCTCTGAATCGGCGCCTGAGCGGCCCCGGGCGGCCGGGCCCCCCGGCCCGGCCGTCCGGGGTGGTCAGGCGCCGACGGCCAGCCGGGCGTGGCGGCGGGCGGCCGCCTCGGCCGGGTCCAGCACCGGTACGGCGGCCAGCAGGCCCTTGGTGTAGGGGTGCTGGGGGGCGTCGTACACGGTGGCGGCGTCGCCGTGTTCCACGATCCGGCCGGCGCGCATCACCGCGACCCGGTCGCTGACCTGCCGGACCACGGCGAGGTCGTGGGCGATGAAGACCAGCGCGAGACCGAGGTCCCGCTGCAACTCGCCGAGCAGTTCGACCACCTGGGCCTGGGTGGTGACGTCCAGCGCGGAGACCGGTTCGTCGCAGACGATCAGCCGCGGCTCGGGGGCCAGCGCCCGGGCGATGCCGACCCGCTGCCGCTGCCCGCCGGAGAACTCGTGCGGGTAGCGGTGGTACCAGTCGGGGTCGAGCCCCACCCGTTCGAGCAGTTCGCCGACCCGGGCGCGGATGCGGCGCTCGTCGCTCTCACCGGCGATGCGCAGCGGGTCGGCGACGGACTCGCCGATGGTGCGGCGCGGGTTGAGGGAGGAGACCGGGTCCTGGAAGACCATCTGGAGTTCCCGGCGCAGCGGGCGCAGTTCCTTGTCCCCGAGCGCCCCGATGTCCTGGCCCCGGTAGTGGAGCCGGCCGCCGGTCGGTTCCAGCAGCCGGACGAGCATCCGCCCGAGCGTGGTCTTCCCGGAGCCGGACTCGCCGACGACGCCCAGCGTCTCGCCCGCCCGTACGGTGAGCGAGACGCCGTCGACGGCGGTCACCGGGGCGGTGCGCCCGGTGAGGCGGCCGCGGGCGGCGAACTCCCTGCGCAGGTCGACGGCTTCGAGCAGCACCTCGCCCTCGTCCGGCCCGCTCGGGGCGTCGGGCGCGGCCGGAGCCTGCGGCGCGTCCACCCTGGGCACCGCCGACAACAGTGCGCGGGTGTACGGCTCGCGCGGGGTGCCCAGCACCTCGGCGACCGGGCCGTGCTCCACCGCCCGGCCGTCCTTCATCACCAGCATCCGGTCGACGCTCCCGGCGACCACGCCCAGGTCGTGGGTGACGAGCACCAGCCCGGCCCCGGTCTCGGTGCGCAACTCGTGCAGCAGGTCGAGGATCTGGGCCTGGACGGTGACGTCCAGCGCGGTCGTCGGCTCGTCGGCGACCAGCAGCCGCGGCTCGCAGGCCAGGGCCATCGCGATCAGCGCGCGCTGGCGCATGCCGCCGCTGAACTCGTGCGGGCGCGAGCGCGAGCGGCGCGCCGCGTCGGGGATGCCGACGCGGTCGAGCACCTCGACGGCCCGGGCCCTGGCGGCCCGGCGGGAGATGTCACGGTGGACCCGCACGACCTCGGCGATCTGGTCGCCCACCGCGTAGTAGGGGTCGAGCGCGGAGAGCGGGTCCTGGAACACCATGGCGGCCAGTCCACCGCGCAGGCGCCGCAGTTCCGCGCCGTCCGCCGTGACGGCGTCGACCCCGGCGACCCGGACCGAGCCGCCGATCCGGGCGCCGGTCCCGCGGTGCAGGCCGAGCAGGGCGTAGGCGACGGTGCTCTTCCCGGAGCCGGACTCGCCGACGATGCCGAGCGCCTGCCCGGCGTCCAGGGTGAAGCCCACGCCGTCGACGGCGCGCACGTGGCCGTCGCCGACCGGGAAGTCGACGACCAGGTCCCGGACGTCGACGAGCCCGCCGGCCTCGGCAGGGGGTGTGGTGCTCACGTCAGGACCACCCTTCGGTCGGTCACCGCGTAGAGCACGTCCGCGACGACATTGGCGAGGACCACGCAGAACCCGGTGACGAGGGTGAGTCCGACGACGGTCGGCAGGTCGATCAGGCCGACGGAGGTGACCAGCAGTTTGCCGAGCCCGGGGAGGCCGAAGAGCGACTCGGTCAGCACCGCGCCCCCGAACATCGCCCCGAGGTCCATGGCGGTGAGCGCGATCACCGGGGTGAGCGCGCCGCGCAGCGCGTGCCTGGTCACCAGCTGCCGTTCGCTGACGCCGTACGCCCGGAAGGTCCGGATGTGGTCGTCGGCGAGGGTCTCCAGCATGGAGGAGCGGGTCAGCCGGGCGTACTTGGCGGACTCGATCAGGGCGAGGGAGATCCAGGGCAGCAGCAGGCCCCAGAACCACTGTTCCGGGTCCTCGGTGAGCGGTGCGTAGCTCGGGAACGGCAGCCACTGGAGCTGGGCGCACAGGACGACGAGCAGCACCAGGCCGAGGACGAAGACCGGTACGGACTTGCCGGCCAGCGTCAGCAGGGTCAGCAGGCGCTCGCCGAGCCGGCCGCGGCGCAGCGTGGACAGCAGCCCGGTGCCGACGCCGAGGACCAGCCAGAGCACCATCGCGCCGAGCGACAGCGAGGCCGTCACCGGGAGCCGGGCGGTGATCATGTCGGTGACCTGCTCGCCGCTGCGGTAGGAGACGCCGAGGCAGGGGGCCGGGCAGTGCAGCAGTCCGGTGCCGGCGCTGAAGTCGCGGCCGGCGACGATGCCCTGGAGGAAGTGGGCGTACTGGAGGTACACGGGCGCGTCCAGGCCGAGGCGTTCGCGCACCTGGGCGACCTGGGCGGGGCTGCACTTCTCGCCGCAGGCCAGCTGGGCCGGGTCGCCGGGGGCGATGTAGAACACCGCGTAGACGATCACGGAGAGGGCGAGCAGCACGCCGAGCATGCCGAGGGCCTTGCGGAGCAGGAAGCGGGTCATGCGGTCGCCCCCTCGGTGGCGTTCGACGGGCCGGGGTGGCCCGCGTTCGACGAGCCGGCGCCCGCCGGCCCCGTGTCCGACAAGCCGGCGCCCGACGTGCTCGCCGTGCCCGCCGGGTCCGCCGGGTCCGCGCCGGCGTTCGACGCCCCGACCCGCAGCCGGGAGGCCGCCCGGGGGTCGAGCTCGGTGCGCACGGCGTCGCCGAGCACCGTGAAGGCGAGCACGGTGACGAACAGCAGCGCCGACGGCAGCAGCACGTACGTCGGGTCCGCGCGGAACCAGGTGGTCGCGCTGGAGAGCATCTGGCCCCAGGACGAGGTCGGCGGCTTGACGCCCACCCCGAGGAAGGACAGCCCGGCCTCGGCGACCACGTTGCCCGGCAGCAGCACCGCCGCGTAGGTGATGATCGGCGCGGCCAGCGACGGCAGCAGCTCCCGGCGGGCGATCCGCCACCGGGAGGCGCCGGCCAGCCGGGCCGCGGCCACGTAGTCGAGCTGCCGCAGGGAGAGCGTCTGCGCCCGGACGATCCGCGAGGTGCCGGCCCAGCCCAGCAGTCCGATGACCAGGGTCAGCAGGAGCGGGCGGGGGAAGTCGGAGGGCACGACGGCCATCAGCGAGATGGCGAAGACCAGCGTGGGCAGGGCGAGCATCACCTCGGTGGTGTTGCCGATCAGCTGGTCGAGCACCCGGCTGCCGAGGCCCGCGGCGAGGCCGAGCAGGACACCGATGGCGACCTGGACGACGGTGGCGCCGAGGGCGACGAGCAGCGAGATCCGGGCGCCGTGGACCAGCCGGGCGAAGACGTCGCGCCCGGTGCCCGGTTCGACGCCGAGCCAGTGCTCGGCGCTGACGCCGCCGAAGGAGCCGGTGGGCACGCCGCCGGCCGCCGAGTCGAGCAGGTCGTTGTGGAAGCTGGTGGGGTCCTGTCCTTCGAGCGCGCTGAGCAGCGGTGCCGCCGCCGCGATCAGGACGAGCAGGACGATGACGAGGCCGGCGGCGAGGGCGGTGCGCCGCGCGAGCAGCCGCCGCCACACCTGCCGTCCCCCGGGGGCCGGGGAGGCCGCGGGGGCCTCCCCGGCGCTGGGTTCCTGTGGAGCCATGATGGTCCGTTCGATCCGTCCGTTCGATCCGTCCGTGCCGTCCGCTACTTGACCGCGACCTGGGAGATGTCCAGCACGCCGGTCCAGTCGCTGATCACGATGTTGCGGACGTCCTTGCCGGACAGCCGCTTGTACACGGGGTGGAACAGCGGGACGGTCAGGGCCTGCTCGCCGATGCGCTTGTCCAGGGCGCCCCAGCGCTTGGCGGCCTCGGCGTGGTCGGTGATCTTGTTGATCTGGTCGATCTCGTCGTTCACCGAAGGGTCGTTCAGCTGCGCGGAGTTGAAGTTGGAGCCGTCGGTGACGATCTGCCGGCCGTCGAAGATCGGCGCCAGGAACGGGCCGCCGGACGGCCAGTCGGCGCCCCAGCCGGTGAGGAAGAGGCCGGGCTCGGTGCTGACGCCGTGGACCGTCTTGGAGTACCTGCTGGAGTCCAGGGGCTCCAGCTGGACGGTGATCCCGGCCGCCTTCAGCCCGTCCTGGACGGCGGTGGCCACGTCCGGGCCGTAGGCCTTGCCGGCGTCGGTGGAGTGGGTGAGCGTGATGGTCAGGCCGTCCGGGTAGCCGGCCTCCTTCAGCAGCTCCCTGGCCTTCTCCGGGTTGCCGGTGGCGCCGGCCGGGAACGGGTCGTACGGCGTGTACCCGAAGGTCTCCTGGCCGGGCAGGAAGGTGGTGGCGGGCTCGGCGAGCGAGGAGCCGCCGGTGGCGTTGACCACCGAGGTGCGGTTGATCGCGTAGGCGACGGCCTGTCGGACCTTCGGGTCGTCGAAGGGCTTGACCTTGGGGTTGAACGCCAGGTAGTTGACGAACCCGAAGTGGCCGGTGCCGACGCGGGCGGCGAGCGCCTTGTCGTCCTTCACCCGGGCGAGTTCGGAGGGGCCGAGGTTGGTGTCGGTGGTGACGGCGGCCGCGTCGGCGCCGGTGCCGGCGGTGAGCCGCTGGTTGATCACCGCCGGGTCGAGCCCGGACTGCACGTCGACGGTGTCGGGGTACGCCTTGCGCTGGTCGTCCGTCTGCGCCGACCAGTTGGGGTTGCGCTCGAGGACGATGTGGGCGCCGTCGTTCTCGTTCTTGACGACCCGGTAGGGGCCGGAGGAGACCGGGTGGTCCTGGTACTTCGCCCCGGTGTCCTTGTCCTTCGGGACGGGTGCGAACTGCGTCTGGGTCGCGAGGTACGGGAAGTCGCCCTCGGGCTTGTTGAGGCGGAAGACGATGGTCTTCTCGTCCGGCGTCTCGATGGCGTCCAGAGTGCGGCCGTCCTTGTACGGGCCCTGGTAGTCGGCGGCGCCGACCAGCCAGTCCCTCAGGAACGGTGCACCACCGGAGAGTTCGGGGGCGAATGACCTCTCGATGCCGTACTTGATGTCGGCGGTGGTGATCGGCGATCCGTCCTCGAACTTCAGGTTGTCCTTGAGCCGGAACGTCCACACCGTCGCCCCCTCGGACGGGGTGCCGGTGTCGGTGGCGAGGTCCGGGACCACCTTGGTGCCGGCCGCGCCGTCGGCCCGGTTGCGGGTGGTGAGGGTGCGGAAGACGAGCGAGGGGACGTTGCCGCCGCCGGAGGTGTAGAGCCGTGCGGGGTCGAACTGCTCCTGGGGGAGCCGGTTGAGGACGGTGAGGGTGCCGCCCTTCTGCGGCGCGGCGTTGCTGTCGGTGCTCCCACCGCCGTCGGCCTTCGGTCCGCACGCCGCCAGTCCGACGACGAGCGCGGCGGTGACGGTCGCCGCGGCGAGGTGGCGGGGGGCGAGGGTGGTTCGAGACATCGGAAAGGGAGCCTTTCGCTACCGATGGTGTACGGAGGAAGGCGGGCGGCGGTGGGGCTTCGGGGGAAGGAGTGAACAGCACCGCGCCCGCGGGGAAGGGCGACGCCCGGCGCGGCGATCACCGCGACGCGTCGGGACAGGCGGGTTCAGCGACAGAAGTTGTCGGAAACGCAGTGCGCGGCCACGCCGATCAGCGCCAGCTCGATGGCGGCGCACTCGATCGGGTGACGGTCAGACATGCCGAGAAGACTCTCCGAAGATCAGAGGAATGTCAAAATTCCTGCACTCCTGGGACAGCAGAGGCGGGATTTCCGTGTCCGGCACAGGGATATCCCATGGAGGGGGGAGAAACCCCCACCCGTCCGGGACGGGAGGCACGGGACGGCTCCCGGCGGCCGCCGGGCCCCCGTCCGGGAGTGCGGGAAGAGGAGCCGGGGGCGGGGGCAGGGCGGGGTGGACCCCTGCTCCCGTCCGCTTCTCGTCCGCATTACCCGTCTTCTGACGGTGGATTACCTCGGCATTACGTCTGCGGCGAAGCATTTCGGCCAACTTGCCGCCGCACGGGTGACGCGTCACCGACAAAGCTGGCACTGTACCGTCCCATCGCCACAGCGGCCCTTGCAGCCGCACGCGCACCACCCGCTGCGGCGACCACCCGAAGGCTGTCCTCACTCGAAGGCTGTCCCCACTCGAACCACCAGCTCTACCGGGCGGCACCATCCTCCGCCGCCCGGCTGGCTCCGGCCGTACCCTCACGGCCGTCGCAGAAGGAGTTCAGTGTGACTCGATCCTTCCGAACGTCCACCGCCACAGGCGCGTTGATAGCCAGCGCCGCGATGGTCGTGACCGCTCTGACGTCCGGCGTCGCCGCCGCCGACGAGACCCCCGTCCAGGCCCCCGCCGAGGTCCGGGCCATCGCCGGCGCGCTGCCGGCGCAGCTGTCGCCGGAGCAGCGCGGCGAGCTGCTGGCCTCGGCGGACGCGTCGCTGACGGAGACCGCCAGGTCGCTGAACCTGGGGTCGAAGGAGGCGCTGATCGTCAAGGGCGTCACCAAGGACGCCGACGGCACCCTGCACACCCGCTACGAGCGGACCTTCGACGGCCTCCCGGTGCTCGGCGGCGACCTGGTCGTCCACACCGCCGCGGACGGCTCCGCGAAGGGCGTCACCAAGGCCACCGAGGCGGACATCGCCGTCGACACCACTCCCGAGGAGAGCGCCGACTCGGCGAAGGGCCTCGCCCTCGACAGCGCCGGGAGCGCGAAGGTCGCGGAACCGGCCGCCGACAACGCCCGCAAGGTGGTCTGGGCCGCGTCCGGCACCCCGCGGCTGGCCTGGGAGACGGTGGTCACCGGCACCCAGGAGGACGGCACGCCGTCCGAGCTGCACGTCATCACCGACGCGAACACCGGCAAGAAGATCATCGAGTACCAGGGCATCGAGACCGGCATCGGCAACAGCAAGTACTCGGGCCAGGTCACCATCGGCACCACGGCGGCCGCCGGCGGCTTCGCGATGACCGACACCACCCGCGGCGGCCACAGCACCTACGACCTGAACGGCACCAGCTCCACCAGGAAGCTGTTCACCAACCCGACCGACACCTGGGGCGACGGCACCGTCGCCAACCGGCAGACCGCCGCCGTGGACGCCGCCTACGGCGCCCAACTCACCTGGGACTACTACAAGAACGTCCACGGCCGCAACGGCATCAAGGACGACGGTGTCGGCGCCTACAGCCGGGTCCACTACGGCAAGAACTACGTCAACGCGTTCTGGTCCGACAGCTGCTTCTGCATGACCTACGGCGACGGCGCGGGCGACGTCAAGCCGCTGACCTCCATCGACGTCGGCGCCCACGAGATGACCCACGGCGTCACCTCCGCCACCGCGAAGCTGATCTACAGCGGCGAGTCCGGCGGCCTGAACGAGGCCACCTCCGACATCATGGCCGCCGCCATCGAGTTCTGGGCCGACAACCCCCAGGACCCGGGCGACTACCTGGTCGGCGAGAAGATCGACATCAGGGGCGACGGCACCCCGCTGCGCTACATGGACAAGCCCTCCAAGGACGGCCGCTCCAGGGACTACTGGTCACCCGACGTCGGCTCCGTCGACGTGCACTACTCCTCCGGCCCGGCCAACCACTGGTTCTACCTGGCCTCCGAGGGCAGCGGCGCCAAGACCGTCAACGGCGTGGCCTACGACTCCCCCACCTCCGACGGACTGCCGGTGACCGGCATCGGCCGGGACGCCGCCGCCAGGATCTGGTACCGGGCGCTCACCACGTACATGACCTCGTCGA
The DNA here is from genome assembly GCF_042792155.1 of Kitasatospora sp. NPDC056651. NCBI lineage: Bacteria > Bacillati > Actinomycetota > Actinomycetes > Kitasatosporales > Streptomycetaceae > Kitasatospora > Kitasatospora sp. NPDC056651. The sequence goes on from NZ_JBHTWX010000078.1 coordinate 41,301, forward strand.
CCGGCTACGCGGGCGCCCGCACCGCCACCCTGCGGGCCGCCGCCGACCTGTACGGGCCGACCAGCGCGACCTACCTGAACACCGCCAACGCCTGGGCCGCCATCAACGTCGGCCCGCGCGTCGTCGACAACATCCTGCTGGACACCGTCGCCGGCCAGATCACCGAGGTCGGCGCCCCCGCCGACCTCCAGATCACGGCCACCAACTTCAACCCCGGCGCCGTCACCTTCCACGCCACCGGACTCCCCCAGGGGGTGAAGCTCCACCCGGTCACCGGCCGCGTCACCGGCACCCCGACCGTCGCCGGCACCTACACGGTCACCGTCACCGCCAAGGCCTCCCACCACAGCAGCACCTCGACGACGTTCACCTGGAAGGTCTCCCCGGGCATCTTCACGAACGCCACCCAGACCCCGATCCCGGACGGGGGCCCGGCGATCTTCTCGGACATCGTCGTCGACCGGCTCCCGGGCCGGGCGCCGAGCGACCTCAAGGTCGGCGTGAACATCGAGCACACCTGGCGCGGCGACCTGGTCATCGACCTGGTCGGCCCGGACGGCACGGTGTACCCGCTGAAGAAGAGCAACATCGGCGACTCTGCCTCCAACGTCGTCGAGACCTACACCGTGGACGCCTCCGCCCAGCTCGCCAACGGCACCTGGCGGCTCCGGGTGCAGGACGTGTACCGCGGCGACTCGGGCCGCATCGACGGCTGGAAGCTCGTCTTCTGACCGCGTCCGTGCTGAACACCGAGCACTGAACAACGAGCAGTGAGCAACGCACACTGACCACTGAACACCGAGGTGATCCGGCCGGCGAGAGCAGTCACTCCGCCGGCCGGATCACCTCTTCGTGGATTCCGGGCCGTCTACCGGATGGGGCCGATCAGCCAGTTGCCCGGGGCGTTCTCGTCACCGCTCAGATAGAACTCGGTGATGGCCAGCCGGAATTCCTCGTGACTGAGGACCCCGTTGCCGTCGCGGTCGAGTCGCCGGAACGCGTCCTCCGAGTGCACGGGCGGGATTCCCAGCGCGCTGTACATGCGCACGTACTCGTCCTTGCTCAGCACTCCGTCGCCGTTGGTGTCCAGCGCGCGCATCAGAGCGTCCGCGATCGTCAGCACCGCCTCCTCGAAGTGCTCCGGAGCCGTGACGTTGGCCTCCATGACGTCGAGGAACTCCTCGCGGTCGATCCTCCCGTCCCCGTTGGCGTCGCCGTGCGCGAGCAGCACCCGCCACCACTCCTCGAACGCGTTCCGCATCGCCGAGGCGTTCTCCCGGTCGTCCTCCGCGGCCAGTGCGCCGAAGAGGTCTCCCATCGCCCGGAAGTCGTCATGCGTGAGCACGCCGTCGCCACCCTGGTCGAACCAGTCGAAGAGCATGGCGAACTTCTGGTTCTTCACCTCGGCCGGCATTCCTTCTCCCCTTCTCTCGCCCGGAGACGGGACATGGCGCCCCGTCACGACTTTCGACCGCACACTAGATCGAAGGGGAATGGCGAGGCAATTGCCCATACGAAAGATCACACCTTCGATGGAAAATTCGCCATGAATGCATGATCTTGCACGAGACGGGGCGTGCCGCCACCGACAGGCCCCGCCCCAGTGGCACACACGGCCGCGGGGCGGGGGGGGGGCCCCCGCGGGCCCCGGGGGGGGGTTTGGGGGGGGCGGACCCGGGGCGCCCGGGGGTGTGA
>NZ_JBHTWX010000079.1:0-42690 GCF_042792155.1 Kitasatospora sp. NPDC056651
GTGGTGGAGAAGGGCGACGAGGGGGTGTCGTTCGGTGCGCCGGAGAGGAAGCTGGGGATCAAGGGGTCGCCGACGCGTGAGGTGTACTTCGACAATGTGCGGATTCCGGCGGACCGGATGATCGGTGCGGAGGGGACGGGGTTCGCGACGGCGATGCGGACGCTGGACCACACGCGGGTGACGATCGCGGCGCAGGCGGTGGGGATCGCGCAGGGGGCGCTGGACTACGCGAAGGGGTATGTGAAGGAGCGCCGGCAGTTCGGGAAGGCGATCGCGGAGTTCCAGGGTGTGCAGTTCATGCTGGCGGACATGGCGATGAAGCTGGAGGCGGCGCGGCAGCTGACGTACGCGGCGGCGGCGAGGTCGCAGCGTGGGGACGGGGATCTGACGTTCTTCGGGGCGGCGGCGAAGTGTTACGCGTCGGACGCGGCGATGGAGATCACGACGGACGCGGTGCAGTTGCTGGGCGGGTACGGGTACACGCGGGACTATCCGGTGGAGCGGATGATGCGGGACGCGAAGATCACGCAGATCTACGAGGGGACCAACCAGGTGCAGCGGATCGTGATGGCCCGCAACCTCCCGTAACCCCTCGGCCGACGAGCGCCCCGCCGACCTGCGGGAAAACCACGCGACGGCGGGCGGCCGCACTCCCTAGGCTGCCCGCCATGTCATCCGCGCTCGGCCTGGCCGTGATCACCCCCGAGAACATCGACGCGGCCCTCGCCCTGCGGGTCCGCCCCGACCAGGAGCACCTGGTCGCGCCGGTGGCGACGTCGCTGGCCGAGGCCTACGCGTACGGCGAGGCCGCCTGGCCCCGGCTGATCCTGGACGGCGATCGGCCGGTCGGCTTCGTGATGGCCTTCTTCGACCTCACCTTCTACCCCGACCGCCCCGGCGACCTCCCCCGCTCGGGCCTGTGGCGGCTGCTGATCGACGCCGAGCGGCAGCGCGGCGGCTACGGCCGCTTCGCCGTCGAGCGGGTCTGCGCCGAGATCCGCCGCCGGGGCGGCGGCAGCGCCACCGTCACCTACCACCCGGGCCCGGACGGCCCGGCGGGGTTCTACGCCGGCCTCGGCTTCCGCCCGACCGGCGAGACCAGCGGCGGCCAGACCGTGGCGGCGCTGGAGCTGCCGCCGCTCAGCTGATCAGCGCGGCCGCCTGTTCCCGCGCCTGCCGCAGCCACCGCACGCGATCGGCGTCGGGGGAGTCGGTGACGGTGCGGAACACCGTCCGCCGCACGTCGGTGACCCCGACGTACGGCAGCACGCAGGCCGCCCAGATCCGCTCCAGCGGGTCGCCGAACTCCTCGTGCTCCCGGGCCTCGGGGGTGTCCGAGGTGTTCAGCACCAGTGCCCGCCCGGCCCGCAGCAGCCCGACCGGCTCGCCGTCGGCCGTGCCGAGCTTGTACGCGACGCCGGGGACCAGCACCCGCTGCACCCAACCGGTGAGCACCGCGGGCGGCATGCCCCACCAGTTGGGGTGGACCAGCACCAGGGCGTCCAGGGTGGCCACCTCGGCCCGGTGCAGGGCCAGCTGCGGATCGACGGGCCGCTCGGCCGCGGCCACCGTCCCGGTCTCCTCGGCGGTCAGCAGCGGCGCGAAGCCGTCCGCGTAGAGGTCGTGGGCGCGCACCTCGCAGCCGCGCCCGCGCAGTTCGTCCACCACCGCCTCGTACAGCGCGTGGTTGAAGCTGTCCGGCCGCGGATGCGCCAGGTATACCCCGATCCTGCTCATCTTCCCTCCCCCTCGGGCTGGTTGGCGTGATCGATGCTACGGGGGACGCGAGCCCGATAGGGTCCCGGACCATGACCGAGCCGGACTTCCTCACCGAGACCAGGGCGTTCTACGACGCCGTCGCGACCGAGTACGCCGGCATGTTCCGGGACGCGCTGAGCCGGATGCCGGTGGACCGGGCGATGCTGGCGCTCTTCGCCGACCTGGTCCGCGCCGAGCGGCCGGACGCCAGGACGGCCGAGGTCGGCTGCGGTCCGGGCCGGATGACCGGCCCGCTGCACCGGCTCGGCGTGGACGTGCACGGGATCGACCTCTCGCCGCGGATGGTCGAGCTGGCCCGGCAGGCCCACCCGGAGGTGCGGTTCAGCGTCGGCTCGATGTTCGACCTCCCGTTCCGGGACGGGGAGCTGGCCGGCGTGCTGTCCTGGTACTCGATCATCCACACTCCGGCGGAGCGGCTCCCCGAGGTGTTCGCCGAGTTCGCCCGGGTGCTGGCCCCCGGCGGCCACCTGATGCTCGCCTTCCAGGTCGGCGAACGGCCCTCGCGCCAGGAGCGGCCCTTCGGCCACCCGGTGTCGCTGGACTTCCGCCGGCTGCGGCCGGAGCGGGTCGAGGAACTGCTCCGGACGGCGGGTCTGCCGGTCACCTCGCGTACGGTCCGCGAGCCGGAAGGGGCGGAGCCGACGCCGCAGGCCTATCTGCTGGCCCGCAAGCCCCCGGCCTGACGGCGCCGGGCGGCCTCCGCGCGGGGGCGGCGCGCGTGGGAACGGCAGTCGTGCCATGATCCCTGCATGTCTTCCAACGTTTTCTTCGACATCACGATCAACGACGAGCCGGCCGGCCGGATCGTCTTCAAGCTGTTCGACGAGGTCGTTCCGCAGACCGCCCGCAACTTCCGCGAGCTGGCCACCGGCCAGAACGGCTTCGGCTACGAGGGCTCCGGCTTCCACCGCGTGATCCCGGCCTTCATGCTCCAGGGCGGTGACTTCACCAACCACAACGGCACCGGCGGCAAGAGCATCTACGGCGCGAAGTTCGCGGACGAGAACTTCACCCTCAAGCACGACCGCCCGGGCCTGCTGTCGATGGCCAACGCCGGCCGCAACACCAACGGCTCGCAGTTCTTCATCACCACCATCGTCACCGACTGGCTGGACGGCAAGCACGTCGTCTTCGGCGAGGTCGTCGAGGGCCTGGACCTGGTCAAGAAGATCGAGTCGCTCGGCTCGCAGAGCGGCCGCACCTCGGCCAAGGTCACCATCGCCAAGTCCGGCGTGGTCGACGCGGGCCAGTAAGCGCCGCGGCCACCTTGCACTCACCGCCCCGGAGCGGGACGTCGGAGCTTCCGGCCTCCCGCTCCGGGGCGGTTTCGCGTCCGGACGGCGGGAGCGGCGGACGTGCGGCGGACGTGCGGCGGACGTGCGGCGGGCAGGGTAGCCCGGAGCGGGGCGGTCCGGGGCCGGAACCGGGCAATCGCGCGGCCCGGTGTGGCCCAGGCCATACGCTCGACTCGGACGCGGTCCCAGCCGCGGCCGAACTCGACTCTGCGGCAAGGTGGTTGACCGATGATGGAGCAGGGCGCCGACGACGGCGAGGTGACCTACGAACAGGTGACGGTGGTCTCGCTGGCCGGCTGTGAACCGGTCGGCCCGGCGCGGTTCGCCGTCCGGGTCGCCCGTGAGGGCATGACCGTCAAGCGGGTGGCGGGCTACTGGGTGCGCTGGGACGAGCGGTGGGGCGCGGACGAGGTCCGCCACCACGCCCGCTGGGTCGCGGACGAGGAGTACGTGCGGCCGGACACCGGCAGCCTGGACGGCGCCCTCGCGGTGATGGTCGCCGCGTACTGGACGGATCCGGCGGGCGCCTTCCCGCGCCGCCCGAGCACCGAGACCGTCGTGACCTTCCGCCCCGGCGAGACCGGGCACGAACTGGTGCTGGAGCAGCCCGCCCCGACCGGGCCGGCCGCCGCCCACCGCCCGGCCTCGGTGTCGGTGCAGCTGACCCACGCCCGGTGGCTGAGCGGCGTCCGGCAGCCGATCCACTACGGCTTCTCGGGCGCCACCGAGGAGGCCGGTGGCGAGGGGGAGTGGCTGGTCCGCTTCCCGGAGTGCGGCACCGGCCTGCTGCCCTACGTTTAGGGCCGGGCCGGCACCGGCGAGGAAGCCCCCCAGTCGCCCGCCCGCGTCCCGACCCTGCGTGCCGGCACGCCGGCCCAGATCTCCCCGGGCCCGGTCGAGCGGGTGAGCACCGCGTTGGCCCCGACGACGGTGCCCGCGCCGACGGTCAGCACACCCTCCTTGCACACCACCTTGGCGCCCGCGCACAGCACCGCGCCGTCCCCGACCACCACCCGCCGCATCGCGCTCTCCTCCTGCGGCACCCACGGGTCGGCCCGGCCGATGGTCACGCCGTTGTAGAGCGTCACGCCGGCGCCGAGGGTGGTGTACGGGTGCAGCACGGTGCCGAAGCCGCGGTGGAAGACGAGCAGCCCGGGCCCGATCTCGCAGGCGGCGGGCACCTCCATCCCGTAGAGCGCGAGCGCCTCCTGGACCAGGCGGCCCAGGAGGCGGTGGCGGCGGTGGCGGATCAGCGCGGTGACGAGTGACATCCACCCATTGTGGCGGCCCGGTCACCCTGGGTGGGGCCGGTTACTTGAACTCCGGCACCGCGGTGTCGTTCTTGAAGGCGTCGAAGAGCTGCTTGGACTTGTTGGTGTCCCACAGCACGGCGGACTCGCCGGTCTTGGTGCGGTAGTCCGGGTTGCCGATCGGCACGGTCAGTGACTTGCCGCTGCCGCCGTTGACGTCCTTCATGGCGAGGAAGAACGAGCCGAGGTCGGTCAGCCCGCAGTCCTCGTCGACGATCAGGGTGCCGAGCGCGGAGTCGACCAGCGGGTAGAAGGTGAAAGGGTTCAGCAGGTTGCCGGGGGAGGCGGCCTGGTGGGCCAGGGCGCCGAGGAACTTCTGCTGGTTGCGCATTCGGCCGAGGTCCTGGTCGGCCATCTGGTGGCGCTGGCGGACGAAGGCCAGGGCCTGCTTGCCGGTGAGGGTCTGGTCGCCCGCCTTGAGGTCGAGCCCGGAGTCCTTGTCCTTGACGTCCTGGTCGATGTGCATCTCGACGCCGCCGATCGAGTCGACGACGCCGACGAAGCCGCCGAAGCCGATCTCGGCGTAGTGGTCGATCCGGATGCCGGTGTTCTGCTCGACGGTCTGGACCAGCAGCCGGCCGCCGCCGTTGCCGAAGGCGGAGTTGATCTTCGCGGTGGTGCCCTTGACCGGCTTGCCGTTGCCGCCCGGGTGCTCGGGGATCGGCACCCAGGAGTCGCGCGGGATGCTCATCAGGGTGTTCCCGTTCTCCCCGACGTGCAGGATCATCATCGAGTCGCTGCGCTTGCCCTCGGTGTCGTGCCCGGTGTGCAGGTCGTCCTGCTCGGTGTCGGTGAGGCCCTGGCGGCTGTCGGAGCCGACGATCAGCCAGTTGGTGCCCTTGCCCGCGGCCGGGCGGCCGGGGTAGTCGGCGAGCACGTCCTCGTGGTTGAGCTTGGAGTCCGCCCAGAACCAGGTGGAGACGGCGGTCACCATGACGGCGATCAGCACACCGAAGACCGACCACTTCACGATCCGTCCGCGCGGCCAGCGCCGGGCCTGGGCTCCGCCGGAACGGGCGGCGCTTCCGGAACCACCAGGACTGCCCGGGCCACCCGGACCGCCAGGACCGCCAGGACGGCCGGGACCCCCGGGGCCACCCGGGCCCCCGGGGCGTCCCGGGCCACCGGGCCGTGCGCCGGGCCCCTGCGGCGGGACGCCGCCGGAGCGGGACGCCCCGGGACGCCCCGGCTGCCGCGGCGCGGGCGCCCCCGGCCCGCGCGGGTTCAGCGAGGCCGGCAGCGGCCGCTCGGCCGAGCCGCCTCCACCACCGCCGCCGTACGGGTTCCCGCCGCCCCCCGGGCGGCCCTCCTGCCACGTGTTCATGCCGACGAGGATGCCCGACCCCGGCCGGGCTGACTCCCCCCGGGGTGCCCACCGGGCCTCTTGTAGCAGTTTTGATGCACGTACCGGATCGTTCCGCCGTAACGTCCGGACACCCGGCGTTCCACCTGCTGAAACGTTTCTTGACCAGCTCGAACGCGGCGTGTTTGCATTCCGGACATGGACCAGCGTTGGGCACTCACGCGTCGGCGGCACGTCGACCTGCGGCGTGGTGTGGCCTGCTCGCTCTGTCGCGGCTGACACACGCCCGTCGAATCCCCGCACGTCCGCCGGCCCGGGCCCAGCTCCCGCGCACCACGCCCGGCACCGGCCCCCCGCGACGCCTCTCCCGGTGCCGCGTCGAGCCGCCCCGCTTCCAGCCAGAGGTGAACCCATGGCCGTCGTCCTGTCCGTTTCCGGCTCCCCGTCCGCGACCTCCCGCACCACCCGCCTGCTGCGCCACGTCGACGCGCGGCTCGCGGAGCGCGGCCACCACGTCGTCCCCTTCGAGGCCCGCAGCCTGCCCGCGCACGCGCTGCTGTCGGGCGACTTCGGCCACCCCGAGATCGTCGCCCTCACCGAGCTGTTCGACCGCGCCGACGGCGTGGTCATCGGCACCCCCGTCTACAAGGCCGCCTACTCGGGCCTGCTGAAGGCCCTGCTCGACGTGCTTCCGCAGTACGCGCTGGCCGGCAAGGCCGTCCTGCCGCTCGCCACCGGCGGCTCGCCCGCCCACGTCCTCGCGGTGGACTACGCGCTGCGCCCGGTGCTCAGCTCGATGGGCGCCGGCCACATCACCCAGGGCTGGTTCGTGCTCGACCGCCACATCACCGCCCGGGAGGACGGGACGACCCTGGTGGAGAGCGAGACCGAGGCCGCGCTGGACCCGGTCGTGGCGGGCTTCGCCACCGCCCTGGAGCGGCTGGCGACGCCCGCGCTCGCGAGCTGACGCACCGTCGCCGCGGGCCCGTACGGGGCGTCCCCGAGACGGGCCGCGGCGACCCCTAGGGGGAGGCGCGCCGCGCCCCGTAGAACCTTGGTTGGGAGGCTTCATTCCGGCGGATGACGAGCCGTCCGCCCGCCGCTCCTAACGTGGTTCACACATCCCCACCCGCCAGGAAGCGGCCCGGTCGTGACACCGGGGCCAACGGGTGAGCGAACCTTCCCTAGGAGACCCAGTGGCGACGGCAGTCGTGCATGACCCCCAGCTTCCCGGCGGAGCGTCCACCGTCGCCGCGTCGGCCCGTCAGGTGACCAAGGCGTACGGCTCGGGCGAGACCAGGGTCACCGCGCTGAACGCGGTCGACGTCGACATCCAGCGCGGCCGGTTCACCGCGATCATGGGCCCCTCGGGCTCCGGCAAGTCCACCCTGATGCACTGCCTGGCGGGCCTGGACACCGTCACCGCCGGGCGGATCTGGATCGGCGACGCCGAGGTCACCGGCCTCAAGGACAAGCAGCTCACCAGACTCCGGCGGGACAAGATCGGTTTCATCTTCCAGGCGTTCAACCTGCTCCCGACCCTGAACGCGCTGGAGAACATCACGCTCCCGATGGACATCGCCGGGCGCCGGCCCGACGAGGCCTGGCTGGCCCAGGTGGTGGAGACCGTCGGCCTGTCCGACCGGCTCAGGCACCGCCCCACCCAGCTCTCCGGCGGCCAGCAGCAGCGCGTCGCGGTGGCCCGGGCCCTGGCCGCCCGCCCCGAGATCATCTTCGGCGACGAGCCCACCGGGAACCTGGACTCCCGGTCCGGCGCCGAGGTGCTGACCTTCCTGCGCCGCTCGGTGGACGAGCTGGGCCAGACCATCGTGATGGTCACCCACGATCCGGTCGCCGCCGGCTACGCGGACCGCGTGCTCTTCCTCGCCGACGGCGTGATCGTCGACGAGATGTACGCGCCCACCGCCGACTCCGTCCTCGAGCGCATGCGCCGCTTCGACGGCAAGCGCACCAGCTGAGCGACGGGACGACACCACGATGCTGCTCAAGACCTCCCTGCGGAGCTTCTTCGCCCACAAGGGCCGGATGGCGCTCTCCCTCATCGCCGTCGTGCTCTCGGTGGCCTTCGTGTCGGGGACCCTGGTGTTCTCCGGGACCGCCACCGGCACCTTCGACAAGCTCTTCGCCGCCACCGCCTCCGACGTCTCGGTCCAGCCGCCCAAGCCGGCCGAGGACGAGATGCAGCAGGCCGCCGTCAAGCCGCCGACCGTCCCGGTCGCGCTGGAACAGCAGGTCGCCGCGCTGCCCGGGGTGCGGACCGCGGTCGGCCAGGTCCTGGTCGAGAACGCCGTCCTGATCAACCCGGCCACCAACAAACTGGTCGGCCCGACCACCGGCGCACCCACCATGGCCGGCAACTGGACCGGGGCCCCGAACAGCCCGGTGAAGATCACCTCCGGCCACGCCCCGCAGGGCCCGACCGAACTGGTGCTGGACGCGGACACCGCGAAGAAGGCCAAGCTCGGCACGGGTGACCGGATCCGGGTCGAGAACGCCGCCGGCAAGCACGACTTCACCATCGTCGGCATCGCCACCTTCACCACCACCAACCCGGGTGCGGCGCTGGCCTTCCTGGACACCCCGACCGCCCAGCAGGTGCTGCTCGGCGAGCGGGCCTTCAGCTCCGTCGCGGCGTACGGCGACGGCAGCCGCAGCAACGACCAGCTCAAGGCGGACGCGCTGGCCAAGCTCGGCAACGGCTACCGGATCAAGACGGCGGCCGAGCAACAGGCCGACAGCACCGAGCAGTTCGGCACCGGCCTCGACTTCATGAAGTACGCGATGCTCGGCTTCGCCTTCGTGTCGGCGATCGTCGGCGCCTTCCTGATCGTCAACACCTTCTCGATGCTGGTCGCCCAGCGCACCCGTGAGATCGGCCTGCTGCGCGCCATCGGCGGCAGCCGGCGGCAGGTCAACCAGTCGGTGCTGGTCGAGGCGCTGATCCTGGGCGTGCTCGGCTCGACCCTCGGGATCGCGGCCGGCCTGGGCGTCGCGGTCGGCCTGATCAAGCTGATGAACGCGATCGGCATGGGCCTCAAGGCGGCCGACCTGAAGATCGGGCCGGACGTCTTCGTGGCCGGGTACGCGCTCGGCATCGTGGTCACGCTGGTCGCCGCCTGGTTCCCGGCCCGCCGGGCGAGCCGGATCTCGCCGATGGCCGCGCTGCGCGACCACGGCACCCCGGCCGAGACCCGTGCCAACGTGATCCGTACGGTCGCGGGCCTGCTGCTGACGGCGGGCGGCGGCGCGCTGCTGGTGCTCGGCGCGGGGGCGGAGAAGGCGGCCACCGGCGGCCGGTACCTGGGCCTGGGCGTGGTGCTCACCCTGGTCGGCTTCGTGGTGCTCGGCCCGCTGCTGGCCTCGGCCGTGGTCCGGGTGCTCGGCGCGCTGCTGCCGGCGCTGTTCGGTCCGTCCGGCAAGCTGGCCCAGCGCAACGCGATGCGCAATCCGCGCCGCACCGGCGCCACCGCGGCCGCGCTGATGATCGGCCTGGCGCTGGTGATCGCCTCCGCGGTGTTCAGCTCCTCGGCCGTCAGCTCGACCAGCGCGCAGATCGACAAGTCCGTGGGCGTGGACTACATCATCTCCGGCGGCCGCACCGCGGCCACCCCCGAGATGCTGGACGCGGTCCGGAGGACCCCGGGCATCGACCACGTCACCATCCAGCGGTTCTTCGACGGCGCGAAGGTCCGGTCGGCGGACGGGCAGCAGGCCAAGACCCAGCTGACCGCGGTGCCGCCGACCTTCTTCGGCAGCGACTTCCGGCCGACCGTCGACGCCGGCGCGGTGGACTCCGTCCAGCACGGCTCGCTGGGCATCGGCGCGGCCTTCGCCAAGGACCACAACCTGAAGGTCGGCGACCGGGTCACCGTCGAGTACGGTCAGGGCCGCACCCAGGAGCTGCCCGTCGGCGCGGTCTTCGGCAAGGGCGAACTGTTCGGTGACGGCGCCTTCGTGGCCATGGACACCATGGAGAAGGCCGTCCCGGCCGCCGAGCAGCCGCCGGTGTGGACCTTCTTCGCCAAGGCTTCGGCCGGCGCCGACGCCGACCGGACGCTGACCGCGCTGGAGGACGGGCTGAAGGAGTACCCGCAGCTCACCATCAAGGACAAGGCCGGCTACAAGGAGCTCGTCCAGTCCCAGATCAACACCCTGCTGTACCTGATCTACGGGCTGGTCGCCCTGTCCATCACGGTCGCGGTGCTCGGCGTGGTCAACACCCTGGCGCTGTCGGTGGTCGAGCGCACCCGCGAGATCGGCCTGCTGCGGGCGATCGGGCTCTCCCGCCGCCAGCTGCGCCGGATGATCCGGCTGGAGTCCGTGGTGATCGCGGTGTTCGGCGCCGTCCTCGGCACCGGGCTGGGCCTCGGCTGGGGCGTCACCGCCCAGCGGGTGCTGCGGGACCAGGGCCTCGGGACGCTCTCCGTCCCGACCACCACGGTCGCGATCACGCTGGTCTCCTCGGTGGTGATCGGTCTGCTCGCGGCCCTCGTCCCGGCCTTCCGGGCCGGACGGATGAACGTCCTCGCGGCCATCGCGACGGACTGACCCGGCGTCGGGGGGCGCCGGGTCCGGAACACGGGGGAGGCGGGGGTCGGGTGCGCACAGCGCCCGGCCCCCGCGCCGTGCGCGCTCCCGTTTCCGGCGCGCCCCCGTTCCCTTCCCGGAGCGCCCCCCGTCCGTGAACTCCCCGGGGGTGCGGACGGTTTCCGGGGTGCTGAGATGATCGTCCGATGTTCCCCTCGGACGGTCCGCCGCTGCCCACCGCCGCGCCCCTCACCACCGCGTCCGCCGCCCGCTGGCGCGCCGCCCGCACCCTCTGGCGGCTGGACAGCCGCTGGCTCGCGCTGGTGCCGGTCGCCTTCGTGGCCCTGGCGGGTTCGGTGGAGCCGGACACGCTCCAGTGCAACGCCCAGGGCATCTGCCGGGATCCCTGGGGCTCGGCACTGGCCGGCTGGACGGTGCCGGCCGAGGTGATCCTGCTGGCCGGTCGGGCCCGGATCCGGGTGCTGGTCCCGCCGGTCGTCCTGGCGCTGCTCTGGTACCTCCCGGACGGCCTGGTCACCCCGCTCGGCCGCTGGTCGGCGGTCCTGGTCCACCTGCTGCTCACCGCCGTCCTGCTCGGAGCCGAGGCCGGCCGCCGCCGCGCCCGCCAGCAGCTGGACGAGCTGATGGCCCCGCCCGTCCCCTACCCCTGGACGGCCGCCGGCGCGCCCTCGCCCGTCCTCCCGGACCGCCCGCCCGCGCTGCGCCGTGTCCTCGGCGTCCTGCTGCTCACGGCCGCCGTGGCCTTCCCGGCGTACGGCCTCTGGGCGAAGGCCCACGCGGACACCGCCGCCGAGCAGGCCACCCGGGTGACCGGCACCGCGGGCGAGAGCGACGGGGACGGCGCGCTGACCGTCCGCTTCCAGCAGCCGGGCGGCGGCCCCGAACGCACCGCCGCCCTGGACGTCTGGTGGCAGCGCCGGCCACAGCCCGGAGAACCCGTGCCGCTGCTGGTGGACGACGACTCGGTGCGCGCCCTGGGCGACGACTACGACATCACCGGCCAGCTGGTCATGGGCGGCCTGATAGCCCTGCCCGGCCTGCTGCTGCTCGGCTCCGCCGCCGTCGCGAGCACCCGCCGGGCCAGGCCCGCCTTCGTCGGCGCCGCCCCCGCGCTCGCCGTCCGGGTGCGCGCCGACGCCCAGGGCGACCTGCTGGTCCTGCCGCTGGACGGCCCGCCGGACGGCCCCGGGCTCTGGCGCCTGGTCGAGCGCGACCGCTACCGCTGGGCCCGCCACGCCGCCCCCGACGGCGAGGGCTCGGCCTGGGTGCCCGAGCCCCTGACCACCGAGGACCAGGACGCCGACTACCCCGACCCGGTGGTCGACCACGACGAGGAAGAGGAGGAGTACGCGGAGCTGTTCGACCGCGCGACGCCCGCCGAGGCCGCCGAGTGGCTGTCCCGGGCCGGCCGCACCGTGCCCGCGGTGCTGTACGGCGGCCCGGACGGCACCGACCGCCAGCTCCTGGTCCGCCCCGGCGTGCTGGACGGCGACCCGCGCTGGGTGGCGGCCGTGGTCGCCCCCGCCGCCCGGGCCCCGCGGCTGGGCCGGCGCTCCGGCCGCTACCGCGAGGACGAACTGGCCGTCGCCTCGCTCACCGCCGAGGCGGTCGCCGCCGCCCCGGCGGAAGGCCCCGACACCGAACCGCTGGCCGCCGGCCGCTGGGAGATGCCGCTGCCGCTGCGGGTCGCGGCCGGACCGGTGACGGCACTGCTGGCCGCCGCCGCCGTCGTACTGCTCGACGAACACGGCTGGTGGGGCGGACTGCTGCGCCCCCTGTGGATCGGCTCGCTGGCGATCATCGCCTGCGGCCACACGCTGTCCTGGCAGCTGGTCGTGGACCGCGACGGCCTGCGGATGGCCACCGGGCTGCGCACCCGCACCTTCCGGTGGGCGGACGTCTCGGCGGCCGCGGTGCACCGGAACACGCTCACCGTCCGGCTGCGCGGCGGCCGGGAGTTCTCCCTCCTGAGCCGCCCGGCGCTCTGGCTGGCCGGCGTCTTCGGCGGCCGATACGACCGGGTGGCGCTGGCCCGGACCGTCGCCACCGCCGCCCACCGCCCCGACCTGCGCCCGCGCCAGGTCCTGCCGGACCGGCTGGGCAGCCCCCAGCACCTGGTGAACCTCTGCGCACTGGCCGGATACGCGGTGTTCACCGTCGTCCGTTACGCCCTCTGAATCCACCCCGGTCCGGCACCGGATCCCCACCGCTTCGGAAGGAGCCGCCGGGGTAGTACGGTGTCCTTGATCACAGCGCCGTCGGCGCGCCGCGAGGCGTCCGCGGTGGCCCTGACCGGGACAAGACGGGGACGCGTCCGCACCGGTACGGTTGGCCCCGATGAACACCAAGGCTGCTGAGGAGCTGCCGGCTGTCTCCGTGATCATGCCGGTGCTCAACGAGGAACGTCACCTGCGCACGGCGGTCCGGCGCATCCTGGATCAGGAGTACCCCGGGCCGATCGAGGTGGTGATCGCCCTCGGCCCCTCCACCGACCGCACCGCGGAGATCGCGGCCGAGCTGGTGGCCGAGGACCCGCGGGTGCGGACGGTCCAGAACCCCACCGGCCGGACGCCGGCCGGACTGAACGCCGCGATCCGGGGCTCCCGGCACCCGATAGTCGTGCGGGTGGACGGTCACGGCCTGCTCACCCCCGGCTACATCACCACGGCGGTCCGGCTGCTCGGCGAGATGGAGGCGGCCAACGTCGGCGGCATCATGCACGCCGAGGGCGAGACGGAGTGGGAGAACGCGGTCGCCGCCGCGATGACCTCCAAGATCGGTGTCGGCAACGCGGCCTTCCACACCGGCGGCCTGGCCGGCCCGGCGGACACCGTCTACCTCGGGGTCTTCCGGCGCGAGGTGCTGGAGAGGCTCGGCGGCTACAACGAGGAGTTCATCCGCGCCCAGGACTGGGAGCTGAACTACCGGATCCGCCAGGACGGCGGCCTGGTCTGGTTCACCCCGCAGCTCAAGGTGACGTACCGGCCCCGGCCCTCGATGCGGGCGCTGGCCAAGCAGTACAAGGACTACGGCCGCTGGCGCCGGGTGGTCACCCGCTACCACCGCGGCTCGGTCAACCTGCGCTACCTCGCCCCGCCGGCCGCGCTGGCGGCGGTGGTCCTCGGGCTGGTGCTCGGCGTCGCCGTCCACCCAGCCTTCCTCGCGGTGCCCGGCGCCTACCTGCTGGGCATCGTCGGCGGCGCGTTGGTCGAGGGGCGCGGGCTGTCGGTCAAGGCCAGGGCGTTGCTGCCGGTGGCCCTCGCGACCATGCACCTCAGCTGGGGCTTCGGCTTCCTGACCTCACCGCGCTCGCTGGCCCGGAGAGTGATCGCCAGTGTCGGCCCGTCCTCCAGGGACGTGCTCTCCAGGACCAGCTGATTCGTTTCGCCACCGCCGTGACCGGCGGCGTGCGCGACGGCAGTTGACGGACGGCCAGGGGCGGACGGCAGGTCAGGGGTGGACGGTCGGTCAGGGGTGGGAGCGGTCGTCCGCGGCGACGGGCCGAGCCGGCCCGGCTACTTGGCGCACACGTCGACGTCGTCCCCCTGCACCCGCTGGAGGTCCTCGGGCGCCTCGGTGGGCACCGCCGCGGGGACGGCGAGCACGTCCTTGCCGAGCACCAGCAGCAGCCCGCCCTTCGGATCCGGCTTCGCGGCCGGCCGGACGGCGTCGCCGGGCAGCCCGAGGGCCGCGGCCAGGGCGTTCGCCTGGGCCTCCAGTCCGGCCTGGTAGGTCACCGTGGTGGTCTCGGCGAGCGCCGCGTCGCTGCCCACCGCGGCCCGGTCGAAGCCCTTCGCCCGGAGCTTCTCCACGGTCGGCCCGGACTGCCCGCGCTTGCCGCTGCCGTTGCGCACCGTCAGCTGGGTGTCCTTGGTGGCGACGGCTGCGGCGGCCGCGGCGGTGGCGGCGGGAGTGGCGGCCTCCGGGGCGGCCGGCGCGGCGGTGCCGGTGGCCGGGGCCCCGGCGGCGGGCGCGGGCGCGGTCTCGGTCAGCGAGCGGTCGCCCGCGATCATCGCGAACACCTGCCCGGCGTCCGGCTGTTTGAGCACCAGCCGGCCGTCCTCCTTGGGGTCGTCCAGGACGGGGACGGTGGTGAAGGTGATGTTCTTGGGATCCACCGTGCCGAGGTCCAGCGCGAGGTCCTTGAGCTTGTCCACGCTGCCGATGCCGGAGTCCACGGTGAGCGCCTTGGTGGCGGCGTCCGCGAGCTTGTAGAGCTTGGTCGGGCTGGTCAGGGTGTCGTCGCTCTTGATCTTGCGGATCATCGAGCCGATGAACTGCTGCTGGAGCGGGATCCGGGTCAGGTCGCCGCCCAGGCCGACCGAGTGCCTGGTCCGGACGAAGGCCAGCGCCTCCTCGCCCTGGACCACGTGCCGGCCCTTCGTCATCCTGAGGTGGGAGCCCGAGTCGTTGATGTCCTTGGCCGCGCAGACCTCCACCCCGCCGACGGCGGTGGACAGGGTCTTCACCGCCTCGAAGTTGACCTGCACGAAGTGGTCGACCCGGATGCCGGTGACCTTCTCGACGGTCTTCCAGGTGCAGCCGGCGTCCCGTCCCGCCTGGCCGAGGCTGACGTTGAACTGGTCCCGCGCCGAGCCCGGGACCTTCTTCCCCTGGGCGTTCTGGCACTCCGGGATCGGCACCATCAGGTCGCGCGGGAGGCTGATCACCGTCGCGTTGGACCGGTCCTTGGCGACGTGGAACAGCAGCGTGGTGTCGGCGTGCCCGGCGCTGCCCTCGTCGCCGTACTCGCGGCCGAGTCCCTCCCGGCTGTCGGTGCCGATCACCAGGACGTTCAGCGCCTCCCCGGCGGCCTGGGGGCGCTCGGACTCGTCGCCCAGCTGGACCTTGACGGAGGTGAGGTTGTCGTTGAAGTGCCGGTACAGGTAGTACGCCCCGCCGCAGCCCGCCACCATCACCAGGGCGCCCGCCCCGGCCGTCCACTTGAGCACCCGTTTGCGGCGGTGGCGCCGGGCGAGCGCGGCCGCCCGCCGCCGGCTGTCCCGGCGGCCCTCGGCGGGCGGCTCGGTCTGAGTGCCCGTCCGTGTCCCGGCGGTCCGGCGGCGTTGTCGCGGGACACCGGGGGCCGGGTCCACGCGGTACCGGCCGGTTTCCGGTTGCTCCTCGTGCACGGGTTCCCCAACTGTCGACCGGTCACGGCTCCGGCCCGCCCGTACGGAACGGGCCGATCCGGACACAGTAGACGAGCCGAACGGGGAGGCCGTTCCCGGTGTGATCTCCGCCATGTTCCGGCAAAGCGATGGCAAATACCGTTCGTGGCCGAGCAATTGCGGAACCGTCCGGATCGCTCGGCGCCGTTCCCCCCGGGCGGCCCCGGCCGACCGGCTCAGTGTGCCGCGCAGGCGTCCACGTCGGCGGTCCGTCCCTCGAAGGTGGGCGGGTCGGTCGCCGAGGGTGACGCGCTCGCCGACGCCGCCATCTCGGCGGCCGGATCCACCCCGACGCCCGGCCCCTGGCTCCGGTCCGGCTTCGGGCTCGCGCCCGGGCTCCGGCTCGGGCCGAGGCCCGGACCGGGCGAGGGCACGGACCCGGGCGGCCGGACGGCGACCGGCCGGTCGTCCCGCAGCGCCGCGAACAGCTGACCGGTCTGCGGCTGCACGAACTCGTCCCGGTCCGAGTCGTAGCGGTACGGGCGGCGCGGTGCGGTCAGGAAGACCACGTCCGTCGAGGGGATCCCGCGCAGGTCCTGGGTGAGGTCGTACAGCGCGCCGAGCGAGGACAGCCCGCCGTCCGCCCGGACCGAGGAGGTCGCGGCGTTCAGCACCGGCCACAGCTTCGCCGGGTTCAGCAGCACGTCCTGCGACTGCACCTTGCGGATCAGCGAGGCCAGGAACTGCTGCTGACGGCCCATGCGCTGGGTGTCGCTGCCGTTGCCCAGGGTCTCCCGGACCCGGACGTAGCCGAGCGCCTGCTCGCCGTGCAGGGTCTGCCGGCCGACGGGCAGGTCGAGCCTGGCGTCCTTGTCGTGGATCGGCTGCGGCACGCACACCTCGACCCCGCCGACCGCGTCCACCATCGTCTTGAAGCCGCTGAAGTCGAGGATCACGTAGTGGTCGACCCGGATGCCGCTCAGCTGCTCCACGGCCCGGATCGAGCAGGCCGGGCCGCCCGTCTCGAAGGCCCAGTTGAACTGCATCAGGGCCGGCTTGCTGAGGGTGCCGTCCGGCCTCTCGCAGGCGGGGACGGAAACCATGACGTCGCGCGGGACGGAGACCGCCGTCGCGTGCTTCCGGTCGGCGGCCAGGTGCAGCAGGATCGTGGTGTCCGAGCGCGCGGTGCCCGCCTCGCCGCCGTACGAGCCGTTCGCGCCGGAGCGGTCGTCGCTGCCGATCAGCAGCAGGTTCTCGGCGCCCCGCGCCCCGGCGGTGCGGCTCGGCCGCTCGGCCTCCAGCCGGGCGAGCAGCCGGTCGGTCTCCGAGTCGGTGCGGATGTTGCGGTCCAGCGCGCGGTAGGCGATCCAGAGCAGCGCGCCGGTGGCGACCAGCAGGAACGCGACGGCACCGGCGGTGATCAGCAGCCACCGCCGGCGCCTGCGCGGGCGTCCGGACCCGCTCGGGGGAGCGTCCGTCGGAGGGGTTTCGTCGGTCGGGGGGTGCTCGGTGTCGTCCTCGGCCATGGCAGGGATCCCTACCCGCCGGGCCGCCGTCCGGGGTCAGCCCAGACGCAGTGTCACCCGTTCGGATTCCACCCGCTTCTCCCACTGCTCCGCGTCGAGGCCCTGCGAGTTGCGGCACAGCACCACCGAGGCCCCGGCGGCCAGCGGCGCCAGCAGACCGGCCTCCAGGCCCCTCCAGTCCTCGAACGAGAGGGCGGACAGGACGCGGTCACCGGGCTTCAGGCCCAGCCGGACCGCGCCCTCCCGGGCCAGCGCCACGGTCTGCTCGCCCGTCAGCTTCAGCGGCAGCCCGTCCACCGCCGTCTCCAGCGCCTGCCCGTCCGGGGCGACGGGGGAGTACGGCGCGAAGCGGTCGCCCTGGCCGGGCACCTCGGCGGCGTAGTCGAGGAAGCCGTCCGGGCGCTGCGGGAAGCGGCCGCCGAGCGGGCGCAGGGCGAGCGCGACCCGCTCGCCCTCGCAGGCCTGGGCGGCCTCCAGGCCGTCCGGGCCGCTGACCACCAGGTCGGCGGCGGCCGGGACGCCGCCCGGCACCGCCGTCACCCCGACCGACCAGCAGGCGAGCAGCCACACGGCGCTCTGCCAGTGGGCGGGCAGCAGCAGCGCCGCCCGGTCGCCGGGGCCGGCGTTCAGCTCGTCCTGGAGGAGGTTGGCGGTCTTGGCCACCCAGTTGTCGAAGGTGCGGGCGGACAGCTCCACCCGCTCGCCGGTGGCGTCGTCGTAGAAGGTGACCAGCGGGGCCGCGGGATCGACCGAAGGGGTGCCGCCGCGCAGGAATGCGTGCAGCAGCTCGACGGGGGTGCGGGCATCGGCAGCGAAAGGCGCAGTCATGGTGCGCCCCAGCCTACGGCCTTCGGGCGGGAGGCCGGGAGGTCGGGGAGGGGCGGCCGAACGGGCGCGCGCGGCGTGGCGGGAGGTCCGGACAGCGGCGACGATCCGTTCCATGCGCCTCTCACTTCCGGCCGCCCTGCTGGCCGGCTGCACCGCTGCCCTGCTCCTCCAGCCCGCGGCCACCGCGACCCCCGGGCCGGGTCCGCAGCGCCGTGACTTCGCCGGCGGCGGCTCGACCACCTCGCTCCCGCTGCCCGCCGGGACCGGCCTCGCCCCGCGCGGCACCGAACCGTTCGAACTCCTCGGCCTCGGCTGGGACGGCCCGCCGGACGCGCTCGCCGGCGCGGTGGTCCGGGTCCGCACCCGGAACGCGGCCACCGGCCGCTGGACCGACTGGCACCGGTTGGCGGCCGACACCGAGGACGGCCCCGACCGGGCGACCCGCGGCGCCACCGCCCCGCTGTGGACCGGCCGCAGCGACGGCGTCGCGGTCGAGCTCCGGCCCGGGCCCGCCGGGCCGCCGCCCGGGTTGCGGCTCGACCTGGTCGACCCGGGCCGGGGCGCCGCCCCGGACGCCGCCGCGGTCCGGACCCCGTCCCCGCAGGAGCCCGTCCTGCCTCCGGCCGAGCCGCCCGCCACGCTCACGCCCACGCCACCCGCCACGCCCACGCCACCCACGACACCCACCACGCCCGCGACACCCGCCACGCCGGCCGCACCCACCACGCCGGCCGCACCCACCACGCTCGCCGCGGGCCAGGCGCCGCGCCCGGGGATCGTCACCCGGGCCGGCTGGGGCGCCGACGAATCACTGCGCGCCCAGGACTTCGACTACACCGGGCCGGTCCGCGCGGTCTTCGTCCACCACACCGACACCACCAACGACTACGACTGCTCCGACGCCCCCCGGATGATCCGGGCGATCTACCAGTACCACGTGAAGACCAACGGCTGGCGGGACATCGGCTACAACTTCCTGATCGACCGCTGCGGCACCATCTACGAGGGCCGGGCCGGCGGCGTCGACCAGCCCGTCCACGGCGCCCACACCCTCGGCTTCAACACCGACACCTCCGGCGTCGCCGCGCTCGGCACCTTCGTCGACGACCAGCCGCCCCAGAGCCTCCTCGGCGGCTTCGCCGCCATCGCCGCCTGGAAGCTCGGCCTCACCTCCCAGCCGGCCGACGGCAGCACCGGGCTCACCGTCGGCGCGAGCGGCACCCGCTTCACCAAGGGCGACGTCGTCGACTTCGCCACCATCTCCGGCCACCGCGACGGCGTCAGCACCGAATGCCCCGGCGGCGCCCTCTACGCCCACCTCCCCGACCTCCGCGCGGCGGCGGCCGGCCTCCAGGTCTCCTGATCCCTCCTGCGCTCCGCCCGTCTCCACGAACCCCCCGCCCCCTCCCCGTGCCCCCGTGCCCGGTCGCTCCGTCTCCCCGCGCCCCGTCAGAGGCGCGGGGAGACGTGCGCGGCGGGTCGGCCGGAGGGCCACTCGTCCCCCGGGGACCGTCCGACCCCCCGCGTATCGTTCATATCCGGGGGCCGACACGGGAGGCGACAGCAGTGGAAGCAGTACGGCGCTGGCGGCCGGGCTTCCCGGTGGACGTCGCCCGCACCCTGCTGCCGCTGCGCCGGGGCCCCGCCGACCCCGCCCACCGCGGCACCGCCGACGGCGCCGTCTGGCGCGCCTCCCGCACCCCGGCCGGCATCGGCACCCTGCGGGTGCTGCCGCGGCAGGCCACCGGCGAGGTCGAGGCGAGCGCCTGGGGTCCGGGCGCGGACTGGCTGCTCGACCGCCTCCCCACCCTGCTCGGCGCCGAGGACGCCCCGGAGTCGCTGGTGCTGCCGCCGGGCCCGCTGCGGGACGCCCAGCGCCGCACCGCCGCCGTCCGGCTGGCCAGGACCGGCCTGGTGCTGGAGTCGCTCGTCCCGGCGGTCCTGGAGCAGAAGGTCACCACCGACGAGGCCTACCGCGCCTGGCGCACCCTGCTGCGCGACTTCGGCACCCCGGCGCCGGGCCCGGCCGAGGGCATGCGGGTGGCGCCGTCGGCCCGCGAGTGGGCGATGGTGCCGAGCTGGGAGTGGCACCGGGCGGGCGTGGACCCGAAGCGCTCGGCGACGGTGATGCGCGCGGTCCGGCTGGCGCCGCGCCTGGAGGAGGCCTCGGCGATGGGCCACGAGGAGGCCTTCGCCCGCCTCACCGCCGTCCCGGGCATCGGCGTCTGGACGGCGGCCGAGACCCTGCAGCGCAGCAACGGCGACCCGGACGCGGTCTCGGTCGGGGACTTCCACCTGCCCGACCTGGTCGGCTGGGCGCTGGCCGGCCGCCCCCGCAGCGACGACGACCAGATGCTCGCCCTGCTGGAGCCCTACCGCCCCCACCGCCACCGCGTCTGCCGCCTCCTCCTGGCCTCCGGCGCCCGCGCCCCCCGCTACGGCCCCCGGCTCACCCCCAACGACCACCGCCACCACTGACCGGAAAGCGCCG
The DNA here is from genome assembly GCF_042792155.1 of Kitasatospora sp. NPDC056651. NCBI lineage: Bacteria > Bacillati > Actinomycetota > Actinomycetes > Kitasatosporales > Streptomycetaceae > Kitasatospora > Kitasatospora sp. NPDC056651. The sequence continues at coordinate 20,213 of NZ_JBHTWX010000079.1, forward strand.
CGATGTGTACGCATGTGTGTGTACGCTTTTAGTCATGACTGACGCACTGAACATCCGGGAACTGCGCGCGCGCCTGGCCGAGGTGGTCACCCGGGCCGAGGCCGGCGAGATCACCGTGATCACGCGCAAGGGCGAGCGCGTCGGAGCGGTCGTGCCGATCGAGATCCTCGACGCCATAGAGGACGCGGAGGACGAACTCCTGGCGCGCGAGGCGCGCAAGCACCTGGACGAACCGGTCATCACCATGGCCGAGCTGCTGGTGGACCTGTTCGGTTCACCGGAGGACTCCGCCGGGAGCGCTGCGTGAAGTACGCCTTCGGGTTCACTCCGCACGCCCGGCGTCAACTACGAGGGATCGGCCGGCTCGCGGCGATGCGCATCCTCACGGCGCTCACCGCGCTGGGGGATGACCCGTTCGTGGAGGGCCCCGACGTCAAGAAGCTGTCCGGCAACGACGGCCTCTACCGGCTCCGGGTGGGCGACTACCGCGCGGTCTACCAGATCCGTGGTGACGTCCTGCTCATCCTCGTCGTTCACGTCGGCAACCGCCGCGGCGTCTTCCGCGGTCTCTGATCCCTACCGCACCGCGATGAACGCCTCCGCGCCGCGTTCCGGGCGGGCCCGGGGGGCCTCGGCGGGGCGGCCGACGGCGACGGCGCCCATCGGGTCCCAGCCGTCCGGGAGGTCCAGGGCCTCGCGCACGGTGGCGCGGCAGAACATGGTGGACGAGACCCAGGCGGAGCCGTAGCCCTCGCCGGTGAGCGCGACCAGCAGGTTCTGCACGGCGGCGCCGGCGGCGACGGTGAACATCTCCCGTTCGGCGGCGGCCCGGCGCTGGTCGGGGTAGTCGTGGGCGCCGTCCGTGACCAGGCAGGGCACCACCAGGTACGGCGCGTCGCGCAGGACGTTGCCGCGGGCGGTGCGGCGGGCGATCCGCGCCTCGTCCCAGCCGTCGAGTTCGCGCAGGTCGCGCCGCCAGGCGTCGAGCATCGCGTCGAGCAGCCGCACCCGGGTGTCCGCGGACTCCAGCAGCACGAAGCGCCACGGCGTGGTGTGGTGCGGGGCGGGCGCGGTGACGGCGGCGGCGACGGCGCGGCGGACTGCGGCCGGGTCGACCGGCTCCGCGGTGAAGGAGCGGACGGTGCGCCGCAGGGTGACGGCCTGCCGCAGCGCCTCGGAGGTGCCGAGCCGGAACATGTCGTCCACGGAGGGCCGGACGAGCGGCCGGACGCCCTCGCCGTCCTCGGCGGTGACCAGGTGTCCGAGCCCGCGCACGACCGCCACCGGGACGCCGCTGGTCTTGCCCTTCACCAGGTCGGCGGCGGCGGCGAGTTCGTCGGCGGTCGCGACGACGGTCTGCTCCAGCGTGTTGCCGTAGCCGTCGGTGCGCCCCCGGTGGTCCTCCAGGGCGCTGAGCCCGGCGGCGCCGATCGCCACGTCGGTCAGTCCGTTGCGCCAGGGTCGCCCGAAGGTGTCGGTGACGAGGACGGCGAGCCGGCGGCCGGTGAGCTGCTGGAGGCGGGCCCGCAGCGCCCGCGCGGAGGCGTCCGGGTCCTCGGGCAGCAGCAGGACGGTGCCGGGGGCGGTGTTGGAGGCGTCCACGCCGGCGGCGGCCATGACGAAGCCGTTGCGGTTCTCGACGATCCGGACCGGCCCGCGCCGGGCGACCAGCCGGACGGACTCGGCGTCGATCGCGGCCTCGCGGTCGGCGGCGCGCAGCAGCCGGCCCTCGGCCTTGCTGACGATCTTCGAGGTGACCACCAGGACGTCGCCGTCCTGGTAGGTCCCCGCCTTGGCGATCAGCTCGCCGAGGTCCGCCCCGGCCTCGATCTCGGGGATGCCCTCGACTCCCAGGACCTCCAGCGTCACGTGCGCACCTGCTCCGCCAGCGCCAGCGCCGCGCGCGCCATCTCGGCGGTGGCCTCGACGTCGGTCATCAGCAGCGGTACGGCCCGGCAGGCGATCCCGGCGGCCTCGACGGCGGTGACCGCCGCCTCGTCCACGGTGTCCACCAGCCATCCGTCGATCAGGTCGGAGCCGTAGTCGCGGGCCACCGCCTCGGCGGTGGCTTCGACGCCGACGGCGGCGAGCACCTTGTCGGCCATGCCCCGCACCGGCGCCCCGCCGATGATCGGGGAGAGCCCGACGACCGGCGCGGGCGCGGCGGCGACCGCCTCCCGGATGCCGGGGACGGCGAGGATGGTGCCGATCGACACGACCGGGTTGGAGGGCGGGAAGAGGATGACGTCCGCCTCGGCGATCGCCTCCAGGACGCCGGGCGCGGGCTTGGCGGTGTCGGCGCCGACCGGGACGACCGCCTCGGCGTCGACCGCGGCGTGCAGTTTGACCCAGTACTCCTGGAAGTGGATCGCCCGGGTGCCCTGCTCGTCGGTGATCCGCACGTGGGTCTCGACCCGGTCGTCGCTCATCGGCAGCAGCCGCACGCCCGGCTTCCAGCGCACGCACAGCGCCTCGGTGACCTGGCTGAGGCTGTACCCGGCGGTGAGCATCTGGCTGCGGACGAGGTGGGTGGCGAAGTCCCGGTCGCCGAGCCCGAACCACTCGGGGCCGACGCCGTACTCCTTCATCTCGGCCTTGATCGACCAGGTCTCGTCGGTCCGGCCCCAGCCCTGTTCCTCGTGGATGCCGCCGCCGAGGGTGTACATCACGGTGTCGAGGTCGGGGCAGACCTTGAGGCCGTAGAGGTGGATGTCGTCACCGGTGTTGCCGATCACGGTGATCTCGTCCTGCGGTCCGACCGCCGCGCGGAGTCCGCGCAGGAAGCGCGCTCCGCCGATTCCGCCTGCCAGTGCCACGATGCGCATGGGGTCATCCTGCCACGGTCGGACTCGCCGTCAGCCGCGGTCAGTGGGACTCGGCCTGCGCCTGCCGCTCCGGGTGCTGCTCGGGGACGGCGGTGGCGCCGTACTGGTTCATCTCGGTCAGGCCGGGGGCGTAGAGGTGGATGGAGACGGCGGGTTCGAGCGCGCCGTTGACCACCTCGTGGAGGTAGCCGGAGGAGAAGACGCGCTGGCCGCCGGGCCGCAGTACCCGGGCCCCCGAGCCGCTGGGGGTCGCCCCGGCCGAGGGCTGGGGGAGGGTGAGGGAGCGCTCGATCAGCTCGCCCCGGACGACGCTCATCACGCCGGAGGACTCGCCGTGGTCGTGGAAGCCGCTGGACTGGCCGGGCAGCCAGCTGAGCAGCCAGACCTCGTAGCCCGGGCCGGTCTCCAGCCGGGCGTACCAGCGGGTCAGCGCGTCGTAGCGGACCAGCGGCTCCCAGCGGGTGCGGTCGGCGGCGATCTCGCGGACCAGCCGGGCGTACCCGGCGACGGTGGTGGGGTGGGCCGGCAGGTCGGTGCGGGCCAGGTGGGGGAAGGCGAGCGGGTCGCCCGCGATGGAGACGTCGCTGAGGCCGTCGGCCCACGGCCGGGCGGCGGCGGGGGTGTCGGTACGGGTGGTGTCGGTACGGGTGGTGGCGGGGCCACGGCGGGCGGGCTTGTTGCGGTCGCGGTTCCGCTTGCGGATGCGGCTCATGCGCACGGGAGTCGTCCTCGGAGGAGTCGGCTGGCCGGTCGGGATCAGCCGGATCCGAGATGTCCTGGGACGGGAATCGCGGGCGGCCTCTGTGCTTCCTGGGGGCGGCGCGCGGTGGGACGCGGGCGCCTAGATACAGCAGGAGCAGAGGCGACAACAAGAGTTCACGGCACGGCGGAGGGTGGAACCGCTCCGGGGGCTGGCGAACTCTGACATGGAAGCAAGGACACCGCATCCGCAGGGGCCGTGTCAAACCGAAAGATGCGGCATTCGAGTGGGTTAGGTCCAGATCTTTCCCGGATGGGGTGATTCATCACTCTCTATGTTTCGATGGGAAGATCGCCGGGAAGGCAGCCCGATGACCGACCTGTGGCGGTGACCGAACGTCACCCGGTGAATGGTTGCGGATGGTTCGGAAGTGTTCGAGGCCTTGAGGCTGAAGGTCCGATGTGTCCGAATATGTACACTATTCGTAACGGCTTGGTGCCAGGGAGTGAATCCCGGCCCCAATACCAGAGCTCGGCTTGACTGGGCCAGAGTGACGCAACTGTAATTTCACTCGTGTCGTCAGCCGCACGAGGCAACGGCAACCACGGGGACGCCAAGTAGGGGCAGAGGAGGCGCGCCACATGAGCGAGCTCTTTGAGCTGTTGATCGGGGACGGCATCGCGGAGGACGAGGAGGAACTCGGCTGGCAGGAGCGCGCGTTGTGCGCCCAGACCGACCCGGAGTCCTTCTTCCCCGAGAAGGGCGGCTCGACCCGCGAGGCCAAGAAGGTCTGTCTCGCCTGCGAGGTCCGCTCGGAATGCCTGGAGTACGCCCTCGCCAATGACGAGCGCTTCGGCATCTGGGGCGGCCTCTCCGAGCGCGAGCGCCGCCGGCTCAAGAAGAGCGCGGTCTGACCCGGGTGGCCGCTGACCCCCGCTGACCCTCCGACAGGGAGGGACGACCGCACGGCCGTACGGGCGCCTCACCGCGATGGTGGGGCGCTTTCGTGTTCCCGGGACCCCTTCACCGTCTCCGCACCGGTTCGCACCGGCACCCCGGACGAAGCGGCCATCGGAAGCCGTTAGTGTGGTGCGCCATCCGGTTTGCCGTTCACCGGCTGTGTCCACCGAGAACTGGGGCCCGCGCACGCGATGACCGTCTACAGCCACCAGAGCGGCTCCACCGCTTCCCGGCCGCCCGCCTATCCGCGCCACCTGGTCACCGCCGTGGTCGTCTCGCACGACGGCGCCCGCTGGCTCCCGCAGGCCCTGGCCGGCCTGCTCGGTCAGGACCGGCAGGTGCAGCGGATCCTCGCGGTCGACACCGGCTCCACCGACAACTCCCCGCAACTGCTCGCGGACACCCTCGCCGACTGGCTGCCGGAGAGCGGCCCGCTGCTCCTCGGCCGCCGGGCCGGCTTCGGCACCGCCGTCGGCGAGGCCGTGGCGGGCAGCCCGCGGCTGCGCCCCGAGGACCTGCCGTACCGGCTCGACCCGTCCGGCTACGACCCGGTCACCGGTGGCTGGGACGACTTCGGCGACCCGCTCGCCCAGGAGGACGACCTCGGCCGCGGCGGCCCGCGCGAGACCCAGCCGGTCGAGTGGCTCTGGCTGCTGCACGACGACTGCGAGCCGCAGACCGACGCGCTGCGCCGGCTGCTCCAGGTCGCCGACTCCACCCCCAGCGCCGCCGTGGTCGGCCCCAAGCTGCGCAGCTGGTACGACCGCCGCCAGCTCCTGGAGGTCGGCGTCACCATCGCCCGCTCCGGCCGCCGTTGGACCGGCCTCGACCGCCGGGAGCAGGACCAGGGCCAGCACGACCAGGTCCGCCCGGTGCTCGCCGTCTCCAGCGCCGGCATGTTGGTGCGCCGGGACGTCTTCGAACAGCTCGGCGGCTTCGACCGGGCCCTCCCGCTGATGCGGGACGACACCGACTTCTGCTGGCGCGTCAACGCCGCCGGCCACCGCGTGGTGGTCGCCCCCGACGCCGTGCTGCGGCACGCCGAGGCGGCCAGCCGCGAGCGCCGCGCGATCGACTGCGGGCCCGCCCACCCGCACCGGGTGGACAAGGCCGGCGCGGTCTACACCCTGCTCACCAACTGCAAGGGCGCGCTCTTCCCCTACGTCCTGCTGCGGCTGGTGCTCGGCACCCTGCTGCGGGCCGTCACCAACCTGCTCGGCAAGGACCCCCGCCAGGCGGTCGACGAGCTCGCCGGGCTGAGCCACGAACTCGTCCGCTTCCCGAGGCTGTTGGCCGCGCGCAAGCGCCGGGCCAAGGCCAGGTCGGCGGACGCCCTGGACGACCGCACGCTCTTCCCGGCCCCCGGTGCCACCACCCGGCAGGCGGTCGAGGGCGTCATCGGCTCGCTCGGGATAGGGGGCGCCGACGACGCCGGCAGCCGGCACGGCTCGGCCGAGGCCGGCGGCGACGAGGACGCCGAGGACCTGGTCGTCGAGCAGTTCGCGCTGGTCAGGAAGCTCGCCCGGCGCCCGGCGCCGGTGCTGTTCGCCGTCCTGCTGGTGTTCGCCCTGGTCGCCTGCCGCGGCCTGCTCGGCAGCGGCTCGCTGTTCGGCGGCGCCCTGCTGCCCGCGGCCGACGGCGCCGGCGGCCTCTGGGCGATGTACGCGGACGCCTGGCACCCGGTCGGCACCGGCTCCACCGCCGCCGCACCGCCGTACCTCGGCGTGCTCGCGGTGCTCTCCTGGCTGCTGTTCGACCACGCGGACCTGGCACTCACCCTGATCGTGGTGCTCGCCGTCCCGCTGTCCGCGGTCAGCGCCTACCTGGTGTCCCGGCCGCTGCTGGACTCCAAGCTGGTCCGCGCCTGGGCCAGCGCCACCTACGCGCTGCTGCCCGCCGCGACCGGCGCGCTCGCCCAGGGCCGGATCGGCACCGCGGTGCTCGCCGTGCTGCTGCCGCCGCTGGCCCGCGCCGCCGCCATCGCGGCCGGCCTCGGCATCCGCGACGAGAGCGCCGCCCAGGGCGCCCGCCCGGGCTGGCGCCCGGTCTGGATGACCGTCCTGCTGCTCACCCTGGCCACCGCCTTCGTCCCGATAACGTGGGCGCTCGCGGTGCCGCTCTGCCTGGCGATGCTGGTGGTCGCGATCGTGCGCGGCGGTGCCTTCGGCTCCGGCGTCAGCGCGCTGCGGCTGCTCGGCCTGCGCGTCCTGGTGATCCTCGCGGTGCCCGTCGCGGTGCTGGCCCCCTGGTCGCTCAAGGTGCTGTCGCACCCGAAGTCGCTGCTGCTGGAGGCCGGGCTGCCCGGCCACCACGGCACCGGCGCGAGCGCGGCCGGCCTGCTGCTGGTCAACCCGGGCGGCGCCGGAGTGCCGCCGGTCTGGCTCTCGGCGGGTGTCGTGCTCGCCGCGCTGGCCGCGCTGCTGCGCGCCGACCGCCGCCGCGCGGTGCTCGCCGCCTGGGGCGCGGCCGGTGCCGGACTGGTCTTCTCGGTCGCGGTGGCGGGCACCTCCGTCACCCCGGCCTCCGGCGGCCCGGCGGTGCCCGCCTGGGCCGGCCCGGCCACCCTGATCGCCGGGATCGCCCTGCTGGCCGCCGCGGCGATCGGCGCCGACGGCGCCAACACCCGAGTGGCCGGGATCGCCTTCGGCTGGCGCCAGCCGGTGGCCGCCCTGGTGGTGGCCTCGGCCGTGCTGGCCCCGCTGGGCACCGGCCTGTGGTGGGCGCTGACCGGCGCCGGCGGCCCGCTGCACCGCGGCCTGGGCGACCAGGTCCCCGCGTTCATCGCCGAGGAGGCCGGCACCACCGACCGGGCCCGCACCCTGGTCGTCACGGGGGAGAAGGGCGGCGGCGCGGTCCGCTACACCGTGCTGCGCGGCGCCGGTCTGACGCTCGGCCAGGCCGAGTCCACCGTCGACCCGGCGACCGGCACCCGGGACGGCGTGGACAAGATGGTCGGCAGCCTGCTGGCCGGCTCCGGCGCCGACCAGGCGAGCGCCCTGGCCGGCTACGGCATCGCCTACGTCCTGGTCCAGCAGCCGGTGGTCGACACCTTCAAGGACGTCCTGGACACCACCCCCGGCCTGGTCAAGGCCAACCAGGACAACGCCGCCGCGCTCTGGCAGGTCAACGGCGCCCCCGCGGTCCGCGCGGTGATCACCGCGCCGGGGGCCAACCCGGTGGTCGTCCCGTCCGGCTCCCGCGACCTGTCCGCCACCGTCCCGGCCGGCCCGGACGGCCGGGTGCTGCGGCTCGCCGAGTCCGCCGCCACCGAGTGGAAGGCCACCGTGAACGGCACCGCGCTGGAGCCCACCACGGTCGACGGCTGGGCGCAGGGCTTCAAGCTCCCGGCCGCCGGCGGCAAGCTGACCGTCACCCGGGAGGGCAGCGCCGCCCACACCGGCTGGATCTGGGCCCAGGTGCTGCTCGGCCTCACCATCCTGGTGCTGGCCCTGCCCGGCCGCCGCAGCCACAAGGACGACGACCTGCCCGAGGAGGTGGTCGCCGCCGCCGCGCTGGCCGCCGCCGCCCAGGCGCAGGCCCCCGCCCCCGGCAGCCGCCGGGCCCGCCGGATGGCCGAGCGCGGCGAGGGCACCGAGAGCGGTGCCGACGAGGGCGGCGTGTACGAGGGCCGGCCGGGCGCGATCCCGGCGCAGCCGGCCAGCGAGCCGGTGACCGGAGCCGTCCGGGCGGCCGCCGCCGTCCAGGACGCCGAGCAGTACACCGACCCGTACCAGACGTACCAGCAGGCCGACCCGTACAGCTACGACCAGTACGCGGCCCAGCCGGTCGCCGCCCCGTACGGAGGCCAGGGCTACGACACCCACGGGTACGACGGCGGGGGGCAGGCCTACCCGCAGCAGGGCTACGAGCAGCCGTACCAGCCCGAGCCGCAGCCGTACGGCTACGAGGCCCACGGGTACGACGGCGGGCAGCAGCCGGGGCAGCAGCCCTGGGTGCCGGGCGGGCAGCAGGCCGAGCCCTACTACGACCCGAACGACCCCAACGGCCCCGGCCGGTACCCGCACCAGCACGGATCGGGGAGCTGACCCGCGATGAAGAAGCCCGCATTCAGGAAGAAGTCCGGCGCCGGCGAGGCCCCCGCCGCGCCCGCGAAGCGCGCGTCCGCGGCCCCGGCCGCCGCCCGTCCGGGCCGGTTCGGCGGAGCCGGCAACGGCGCGGCCAAGACCACCCAGTCCCTGCTCGCCGCCGCCGTGGTGCTCGCGGCGGTGTTCGGGATCGCCGAGCTGCGCCCGCCGGCTGCCCCCGCCAAGGCGGGCGCCGGAACGGCCCCGGCCACCGCGCAGGTGGAGCGGACGGCGGCGGTCTGCCCGCAGCCGCTCCAGGGCCTGACCGGCTCGACCACGCTCACCGCCTACACCCCGCCCGGGACGGGCTCCGCCACCGGCGGGGCCGGCTGGCTCTCCGACGCGGCGGCCCCCGCCGTGCCCGCCGCCCAGCCGACCACCGCCGCCCCGGCCGCCCCGGCCCCGGCCACCCCGGCCCCGACCGGCTCGGGCACCCCGAGCGGGCCGGCCCAGGACAAGAACGCGGCGCCCGCCGACGCCCGGCTGACCCTGGCCAAGCCCGGCACCCCGGCCACCGGCCCGGCCGCCAACGGCGACGCCGCGCCCGGCACCGGGGCCGTCGCCAACGGCGCCCTCGCCCCCGGCTTCACCGTCACCCAGACCACCGTGGTCACCGAGCAGCGCGGCCTCGGCCTGTCCGGCCTCACCTGCACCCCGGCCGGGACGAGCTTCTGGTTCGCCGGGGCCGGCACCGCCGGGGACCGGGTCGACTACCTCAGCCTGGTCAACACCGAGTCCACCGCCGCCGTGGTGGACATCAAGCTGTACGGCGACAAGGGCCTGATCGACAACGACGCCGCCAACGGACTCACCGTCGCGCCCGGCAGCTCCCAGTCCGTCCTGCTGTCGACCCTCAGCAAGGGCGCGGTCGCCGATCTCGCCGTGCACGTGGTGGTGCGCTCCGGGCGGATCGGCGCCGCGCTGCACGCCGCCGACGGCGGCAAGGGCGCCGACTGGGTCCCGGCCTCGGCCGACCCGGCCCCCACCCAGGTGCTGCCCGGCCTGCCCGCCGACACCGCCGCGGCCCGCCTGGTGGTCTGGGCGCCGCCGGAGGACGACGCCGACCTGAAGATCCAGCTGTCCGGCAAGAACGGCTGGTTCAGCCCGGCCGGCAACGAGTCGATCCACGTCAAGGCGGGCATGGTGGCCGCCGTCGACCTCGGCAAGGTCACCCGGGAGGAGGTCGCCGGGCTGCGGCTGTCACCCAGCGACGACAAGCACCGCACCCCGGTCGTGGCCGGGCTGCGGGTCGACCGGGCGGCGGCCAACGGCAAGACCGACGCGGCCTGGCTGACCGGCAGCAACCCGGTCGGCGCCCGCGCCACCGTCGCCGACAACCGGGCCGGCGCCTCCACGCTCTTCCTGACCTCCACCGGCGAGGCCGCCACGGTCCGGGTCACCGCCTCGGCCGGCAGCGGCGGCGGCACCCCGGCCACCAAGGAGGTCCAGCTCCCGGCCGGCGGCACGGTCGCCCTGCCGGCGCCCGAGCCCGCCGGGCTGAACGGGGTCTTCTCCCTCACCGTGGAGACCGTCTCCGGCGGCCCGGTGGCCGCCGCCCGGATGCTGTCCCTGCCGGCCAAGGACGTGCCGATGTTCACCGTCCAGGCGCTGCGCGACGACCGCAGCACCGTCAAGGTCCCGCAGGCCGGCCAGGACCCGGGCGTCGTCCTGCGCTGAGCGGCCGACGGGGCGGGCCCTCCGGCGCCCGCCCCGGTCGGTCAGTCCTCGTCGTAGCGCGGGTCGATGGCGTCCGGGGACAGCCCGAGCAGCTCGGCGACCTGCTCGATCAGGATCTCGTGCACCAGCGCCGCCCGGTCCTCCCGGGTCTTCGCCCGGATCTCCACCGGCCGCCGGTACACCACGATCTGGCTCTTGCGCCCCTGCCCGCCCGGCGACACCCGCCCGAGCGGCACTCCGTCCTCGGCGTCGGCGGCGTCCGGCTCGTGCAGCGGCACCTCCTGGACGGCGAACTCGACCTCGATCAACTGCGGCCACCGCCGTTCGAGGCGCTCGACCGACTCGCGCACGTAGTCGTCGAACAGTTCGGAGCGGGTGAGCGAGATCGGCACCTGGGGCGGCGCCAACGGGCCGCGCAGGCCCCTGCCGTGCCGGTCACGGTGCCGGGGGCGGCGCGCTGGGCCTGTCGATGACTGCGGTGCGGAGCTGTCCATATCACTGCCGAGGGTAGTCCTTGGACGGTCGGAAGTGGACCACTCCGACGGGGAATCGCACGGGGCGGCGGAGACGCGGCCCCGGCGCCCGGACGGCGACACGGCACCCCCTCCGGGCAGGCGGTCTTCGCTCCCCGGCGAGGAGTGCGGTACCGTCCACCCTCGTGAGCTCTGTACGTCGTTGTTCGCGGACCGCGTGCGGCCGACCGGCCGTCGCGACGCTGACGTACGTCTACGCGGACTCGACGGCCGTCCTCGGCCCGCTCGCCACCTACGCGGAACCGCACTGCTACGACCTGTGCGCCGAGCACGCCGAGCGCCTCACCGCCCCGCGCGGCTGGGAGGTCGTCCGGCTCATCGCCGAGGCCGGGCCGCTGCGCCGCAGCAGCGACGACCTGGAGGCCCTCGCCAACGCGGTGCGCGAGGCCGCCCGCCCGCAGACCCCCCGTCAGGGACGCGGCGTCGAGGGCGAGTCCACCGAGGGCAGCCGCCGCGGCCACCTCCGGGTCCTGCGCTCTCCCGACAACAACTGAGGCTCACCCGGCACGGGTCGTTCGTCCGGCCCGGGTACGCTGCCCGTCTACCGTCACCACGCCCGTCGACCGTACGGGTGGTGGTCCGGCGGCATCTGATCAGTTCTGAGACCAGGGTGGAGCCGCAGTGCGCGACCTCAAGCAGCTCGTGAAGGCGTACGACGTCCGAGGCGTCGTCCCGGACCAGTGGGACGAGAGCCTGTCCCGGGCCTTCGGCGCCGCGTTCGTGCAGGTCACCGGCGCGTCCGCGATCGTGGTCGGGCACGACATGCGCCCCTCGTCCCCGTCGCTGAGCCTGGCCTTCGCCGAGGGCGCCGCGGCCTACGGCGCCGACGTGGTGCAGATCGGGCTGTGCTCCACCGACCAGCTGTACTACGCCAGCGGCAAGCTCGACCTGCCCGGCGCGATGTTCACCGCCAGCCACAACCCGGCCCAGTACAACGGCATCAAGCTGTGCCGGGCCGGCGCCGCCCCGGTCGGCCAGGACACCGGCCTGGCCGAGATCCGCGAGCTGGTCGAGTCCTGGACCGCCGAGGACGACACCGTCACCGTCCCGGCCAGGGACGTCAAGCCGGGCGCACTGTCCGGCCAGGAGACCCTGCGCGGCTACGCCGACCACCTGCTGGGCCTGGTCGACCTGACCGGGATCCGCCCGCTCAAGGTCGTGGTCGACGCCGGCAACGGCATGGGCGGCCACACCGTGCCGACCGTGTTCGACGGCCTGCCGATCGAGCTCGTCCCGATGTACTTCGAGCTGGACGGCACCTTCCCGAACCACGAGGCCAACCCGCTCGACCCGAAGAACCTGGTCGACCTCCAGGCCAAGGTCCGCGAGGTCGGCGCCGACGTGGGCCTGGCCTTCGACGGCGACGCCGACCGCTGCTTCGTCGTGGACGAGCGCGGCGAGCCGGTCTCCCCGTCGGCGATCACCGCCCTGGTCGCCGTCCGCGAGATCACCCGCGCCCGGGCCGCCGGCGAGGCCGAGCCGACGGTCATCCACAACCTGATCACCTCCTGGACCGTCCCCGAGGTGGTCCGCGAGCTCGGCGCCAAGCCGGTGCGCACCCGGGTCGGCCACTCCTTCATCAAGCAGGAGATGGCGGAGACCGACGCCGTCTTCGGCGGCGAGCACTCCGCGCACTACTACTTCCGCGACTTCTGGCGCGCCGACACCGGCATGCTGGCCGCGCTGCACGTGCTGGCCGCGCTCGGCGGACAGCCGGGCACGCTGTCCGCGCTCACCGCCGAGTACGACCGCTACGCCGCCTCCGGCGAGATCAACAGCACCGTGGCCGACCAGGCCGCCAGCACCGCCGCCGTCCGTGCCGCCTACGCCGGCGAGGGCACCTCGGTGGACGAGCTGGACGGCCTGACCGTGGCCGGCCCGGACTGGTGGTTCAACCTGCGCGCCTCCAACACCGAGCCGCTGCTGCGCCTGAACGTCGAGGCCAAGGACCCGGCGAAGATGGCCGAGCTGCGCGACGGCGTGCTCGCCATCGTCCGCGGCTGAGCCCCGCGGGCCGGGCCACGCGCCTGACCACGGGCCCCGGCGCCCCGGCCGGTAGGGTTTCCTATCGGCCGGGGCACCTCCGTGCCACCCCCGAACTTTGGAGAGCCCCATGAAGCTCGAATCCTTCCTGCTGGAGATCCTGGTCTGCCCGCAGTGCCGGGCCGCGCTCGTCGAGGGCGGCACCGAGGAGCAGCCCGAGCTGCTCTGCACCGGCGCGGACTGCGGTCTCGCCTACCCGGTCCGCGAGGGCATTCCGGTCCTCCTGGTGGACGAGGCCCGCCGCCCGGCCTGATCCTGGGGGCGAGAGCCCCGACCCCGACGCTCGACCGTCCCACCGCAAGTCGCGAAAGGTCCTCCCCGCACCCGCGGGGGGTCAGCCGCCCCACCCGACCGCCCGGCGCGCCGACGGAGCGCGCGCCCAGGACCGCAGCCGGAGGCTTGCCGCATGCTCGACGACACCCTGCTCGACGACCCGGCCGCCCTCCAGCGCGCCGACCACGACCGCGCGCTGCTGGCGCTGGCCGGCGCCGGCGCACGGGTCCGCACCGCGCTGCGCCAGGCCGAGGCCGCCGGCCTCGACCGGCTGCGCCCGGACGGCCGCCCGCGCGCCGTCCTGGTCGCCGGGCACGGCAGCGCGCTGACCGCGGCCGAGATGCTGGCCGTGCTGGCCGGCACCGCGTCCCTGGTCGCCCCGCTGCCGCCGACCGAGGCGGCCGCCCCGCGCGTGGACCGGGCCGGCGCCCGGCCCGCCTTCACCGCGGGCCTCGGCTGGCAGCTGCCCGGCTGGGCCGGCCCGCTGGACCTGCTGGTGATCAGCTCCGCCGACGGCGGCGAGCAGGGCCTGGTCAGCCTCGCCGAGCAGGCGTACGCGCGCGGCTGCGCGATCGTCGTCACCGCCCCGGCGGGCAGCGCGCTGGCCGAGGCCGCGCTCCAGGTGCGGGCGCTGCCGCTGCCCTTCGTGGCCTCGGTGCTGCCCGAGGACCTCACCCCCGTCGCGCCCGCCGAGCCGGACCTGCCGGCCGAGGACCCGGCGGCGCTCTGGTCCCACCTCACCCCGATGCTGGCGCTCGCCCAGAAGATCGGCGTCACCCAGCTCCCGTACGACGCGCTGCCGGGCGTCGCCGACCTGCTGGACGCCGCCGCCGTGCGCTGCCGCCCGGACGCCGCCGCGTACACCAACCCGGCCAAGGGCCTGGCCGCGCGGCTGGCCGGGACGGTTCCGCTGCTCTGGGCCGAGGGCCCGATCGCCGGGGCGGCCGCCGCCCGGTTCGCCGCCCAGCTGGCCGACCGGGCCGGGCGCCCGGCCCTGGCCGGGCCGCTGCCGCAGGTGCTCACCGCCCACCGCGGCATGTTCACCGGCCAGTTGGGCGCGGGCGCGGACCCGGACGACTTCTTCCGCGACCGGGTCGAGGAGCCGGACCCGCTGCACCTCCAGGTGCTGCTGCTGCGGCACGCCCCGGGCTCGGCGGCGGACGACGGGCGGGACGGCCCGGCCGAGGTGCCGGAGGAGGACGCCGGACCGCGCAGCTTCGGCGTGTCCCGGGCGCACCGGCTGGCCGCCGCGCACGACGTCCGGCTGACCGAGTACGCGAGCGCCCGCCCGGACGCGCTGCACGCGCTGGCCGACCTGGTCGCGCTGACCGACTTCGCCGCCGTCTACCTGGGGCTCGCCGCCGCGCAGTCCTGAGACGGTCGGCCGGGCGGGGCCGTCCGGCCGGTACGGTTGGCGCTCGATGACGCTGACCGACCGTGAGGAAGCTGTGGCATGAGTACCGAAGGCGGCACCAAGGCTCTGGTGGCGGCGCTGTCCGCGAACCTCGCGATCGCGGCCGCCAAGTTCACCGCCTTCGGTTTCACCGGCTCCTCCTCGATGCTGGCCGAGGGCGTCCACTCGGTGGCCGACTCCGGCAACCAGGTGCTGCTGCTGATCGGTGGAAAGCGGGCGCGCCGGGCGGCGGACGAGGAGCACCCCTTCGGGTACGGCCGCGAGCGCTACGTGTACGGCTTCCTGGTGGCCATCGTGCTGTTCACCGTCGGTGGTCTGTTCGCGATCTACGAGGGCTGGCACAAGGTCAGCCACCCTGAGGTGCTGGACTCCTGGGGCTGGGCGGTGGGCGTGCTGGCCTTCGCCATCGCCATGGAGGGCTGGTCCTTCCTCACCGCGGTGCGGGAGTCGGAGAAGGCGAAGGGCAAGCAGAGCTGGGCCCAGTTCGTCCGCACCGCCAAGGCGCCGGAGCTGCCGGTGGTGCTGCTGGAGGACAGCGGCGCGCTGATCGGCCTGGTGCTCGCGCTGTTCGGCGTCGGCCTCACCGTGATCACCGGGAACGGCGTCTGGGACGGCGTCGGCACCCTGTGCATCGGCGTCCTGCTGGTGGTGATCGCCGTGGTGCTCGCCCTGGAGACCAAGTCGCTGCTGCTCGGCGAGTCCGCCTCCAAGGAGTCGGTGCGCCGGATCCGGGAGGCACTGGTGGACGGCGACGCCGTCACCGCCGTGATCCACATGCGCACCCTGCACCTCGGTCCGGAGGAGCTGCTGGTCGCCGCCAAGATCGCCGTCAACGCGGAGGACAGCGCCGCCCGGGTGGTGGAGGCGATCGACGCGGCCGAGGCGCGGGTCCGCGCGGTCGTCCCGATCGCCCGGGCGATCTACCTGGAACCCGACGTCTACAGCGCCGAGAAGGCCGCGGCGGGCGAGGACCCGGCCGCCACGCCCGGCGGCCCCGGCCCGGCCGTCGACCACTGAGGCGCGGCGGGCCCGCCGGGCCTGGGGCCCGGGTCGAGCCCCGGTCGGACCGGGGGCCGAAATCGGTCATCCGCGGACGGCCGATGGGGCCATCGGTGTAGATTCGTCACCAGAGCCAGAACGTCGCTGCTGATGGCGGTCGATCGGCGGTCCGCACCTCCCGGGGTGCGCGCCGGTCGAGGGAGAGAGGTCCTCCGACGGTTTGTGCCGCGCAGCGGGGAGCCGGTCCACCAGGACCCGGTGGCCCCGGCGTGGCCGTGCACCCGTACGGCCTGACGCACGCGACGCACGCCCGGACCTTCGGCCCCACCCCCCATCAGCGAGGAGCAGACGCATGTCGACCGACATCACCGGTGACTTCAAGGTCGCCGACCTTTCCCTGGCGCCGTTCGGCCGCAAGGAGATCCAGCTGGCCGAGCACGAGATGCCCGGTCTGATGGCGATCCGCGCCGAGTACGCCGAGGCGCAGCCGCTGGCCGGCGCCCGGATCACCGGCTCGCTGCACATGACGATCCAGACCGCAGTCCTGATCGAGACCCTGACGGCGCTCGGCGCCGAGGTCCGCTGGTGCTCCTGCAACATCTTCTCCACCCAGGACCACGCGGCCGCCGCCATCGCCGTCGGCCCGGAGGGCACCCCGGAGAACCCGCAGGGCGTGCCGGTCTTCGCCTGGAAGGGCGAGACCCTGGACGAGTACTGGTGGTGCACCGAGCAGGCCCTGACCTGGCCCGACGGCAAGACCCCGAACATGATCCTGGACGACGGCGGCGACGCCACCCTGCTGATCCACAAGGGCGTCGAGTTCGAGAAGGCCGGTGCCGCGCCGGACCCGTCCACCGCGGACAACGACGAGTTCCGGATCATCCTGGAGCTGCTCAACCGCACCCTCAAGGACACCCCGAACAAGTGGACCGAGGTCGCCGCCACGATCAAGGGCGTGACCGAGGAGACCACCACCGGTGTCCACCGCCTGTACGAGATGCACCGTGACGGCAAGCTGCTGTTCCCGGCCATCAACGTCAACGACTCGGTGACCAAGTCGAAGTTCGACAACAAGTACGGCTGCCGCCACTCGCTGATCGACGGCATCAACCGCGCCACCGACGTCCTGATCGGCGGCAAGGTCGCGGTCGTCTGCGGCTACGGCGACGTCGGCAAGGGCTGCGCCGAGTCGCTGCGCGGCCAGGGCGCCCGCGTCATCGTCACCGAGATCGACCCGATCTGCGCGCTGCAGGCCGCGATGGACGGCTACCAGGTCGCCACCCTGGAGGACGTCGTCTCGATCGCCGACATCTTCATCACCACCACGGGCAACAAGGACATCATCCTCGCCTCGCACATGGAGAAGATGAAGCACCAGGCGATCGTCGGCAACATCGGCCACTTCGACAACGAGATCGACATCGCGGGCCTGGCGAAGCTGCCCGGCATCGTGAAGACCGAGGTCAAGCCGCAGGTCCACGAGTGGCGCTTCGCGGACGGCCACACCATCATCATGCTGTCCGAGGGCCGCCTGCTGAACCTGGGCAACGCGACCGGCCACCCGTCCTTCGTGATGTCCAACTCCTTCGCCAACCAGACGATCGCCCAGATCGAGCTGTTCACGAAGACCGAGCAGTACCCGATCGGCGTCTACGTGCTGCCGAAGCACCTGGACGAGAAGGTCGCCCGCCTGCACCTCGACGCGCTGGGCGTGAAGCTGACCACCCTGACCCAGGAGCAGGCCGACTACATCGGCGTCCCGGTCGAGGGCCCGTTCAAGTCGGACCAGTACCGCTACTGATGCGGTGAGCGTCGAACGCCGACGGCCGGTGCCCTCCCCTCGTGGGGCGCCGGCCGTCGGCGTGTGCGGGGCGCGTCAGCGGGGCCAGGAGGCCTCGTCGGCGCCGGGCACGTCGAACTGCTTGAGCAGGCCGGTGAGCCCGCCGACCGCCTGGACCGACGGGATCCCCGCCGCGGTGCCGTTGGCGCAGAGCTGGACGCCCTTCTCGACCCGGCACTGCGGGGTGCCACCGTTCGGGCGGCCGTCCACGAACCTCCCGAAGCCGTCCGGCTGGACCGTGACGCTCAGCCACTTGTCGCCGACGGTGTAGGACAGCATGGCGCTCCACGGGGGCTCGGAGTCCCTGGTGGGCCGGTGGACCTCGGCGGTCCGCAGCCTGAGGTCGGCGGGCACGCCCGTCGGCTTCACCGGGAACGGGACGTCCGAGCTGCCGAACCGGGCATCGGCCGCGACCCGGAGCAGGTCGTCCTGGACCTTCGCGTTCAGCCACAGCGTGGCGCGAAGCTGGGCCCAGCGGCCGGATTCGGTCATCCAGCGCAGGCCGGTGGTGGATCCCGACTCGTCGGTGACCAGCCAGAGGGCGTCCCGGCCGGAGACCTTGGGAGCGGCGACCGTGTGCAGCCCGGGGGCGAGGGTCTGTTCGGTGTCGCGCAGCAGTTCGAGCTTCAGGTCGGGGACCGCGTTGAGGACGGCGGTCCTCGTGGACGCGGTGGCGACGGACCGCCCGTCGGTGTTCGCGTAGCCGACGGACGACGGTCCGGCCAGCCACGACGGCAGCCAGCCGAAGCGGACCTCCGTGCTCAGCGGACCATTGGCGGCCGTCGGCGCGGCGGTCGGGGACGACGAGGCGGGGGGAGCGGGGGCGGCCGGCGCGGGCACCCCGCCGGACGGGCGCAGCAGCAGCACGCCGGCCAGGACGGCGGCGGTCGACCCGGCCACCACGCCGACCAGGGCGTGCCGGCGGCGGCGCAGCCGGGCCTGGCCGCGGGCGATCACCGCCGAGGGGTCGAGGACGGCGGGCGGCGCCGGGGTCTCGGCGAGGAAGCTCAGCCGGGTGGTCAGATCACGCTGCTCGTGCGTCCTCATGACGTCCTCTCGGCGGTGGCGGGGCGGACGGCGAGCGTCGTCCGGAGGGTGGCGAGGGCACGCGAGGTCTGGCTCTTCACATTGCCCGAGGAACAGTTCATCGCCTCGGCGGTCTGGTCGACGGTGAGGTCGCAGTAGTACCGGAGCACCACGGTGGCCCGCTGCCTGGGCGGCAGCGCGGCCAGCGCCTTGCGCAGGTCGAGCTGGACGTCGAGGTCGGCGACCACCGAGGCGACGTCCTCCGTGGGCGCGGTCCGGGCCGTCCGCCGCCACCAGGGCGAACGCTGCTCGGCGAGGAAGGTGTTGACCAGCACCCGGCGGGCGTAGCCGTCCAGGTTCTCGACCCGGCCGGCCCGGGACCAGTTCACGTACAGCTTGGTCGCGCACTCCTGCACCAGGTCGTCGGCCCGGTGCCAGTCCCCGCACAGCAGATAGGCGACCTTGCGCAGCCAGCCGCTCCTGGAGGCCAGGTACTCCGTGAATTCCACGTCGCGCTTCTGCTTCGCCATCCGCACCCCCTCTCGTCGTGGTGTCGGCGCACTGGCGCGCCGTCCGCCGCTCTAATGCGGCGCCGGTGCGGAAGGTTGCACGCGGGTGCGCACGTAGGCTTTCGGGCATGCCCAACGGCCGGTACTCGCTCCACGACCCGCACGACCACGTTCCGCTCGGTGAGGAGCGCTTCAGCTGCGCCCCCGGGGCGGCCGGGTGGCGGTACGTCTCCAAGACCTACGCGCCGGACGGCCGGGTGCTCGGCAGCACCGACCTCACGCTGGACTCGCGCGCCCGGCCGCTGCGGATGGAACTGCGGGCCGGGGGCTGGCAGGTGCGTGGCGGGGCGGTGGACGGGGTGGCCTGGGTGCGGACCGACGCGGCCGACCCCCGCGGCGAGCACGCCGCGGAGGGGCACGACCGGGCGCACGCCTTCACCGGCCGCTCGCCGGGTTTCCTGGTCGCCACCGCCCGGTTGCTGCGGCTGGAGGAGGGGGCGAGCGCGCGGGTGCGGCTGGTGGCGTTCACCGAGCCGGTGCTGGCGCCGCGCACCCTCGACCAGGGGTGGCTGCTGGAGGGGGTGGACACCCACCTGACGGATTCTGGGCCGCTGCTGGTCGAGCGGTACCAGGTGGCGGACCTGGAGACGGGGGAGCAGCAGGTCGTCCACCTGGCGGGGGACGTGGTGCTGGCGGCGGCGGGGATCGAGCTGGAGGAGCTGGAGTCGTCGCCGAACGCCTGGCGGGTGGGGGCGGAGGAGGAGTGACGGGGCGCGTCCGCTCCCGCCCGGGGTGGGCCTCAGGCGGGTGGGGCGAAGCCGGGGCCGGGCTTGTCCAGGGACGGTGCGGTCGGCGCGGCGGGTGCGGTCGGCGCGGCCGGGACGGGCTGCGGTGGCGCGGGTGGCGTGACCGGCGCGGTGGTCGCCAGGGGCGCGGGCTGCGGCGGCACGCCGAGGACCCGGACGGGCTGTTCGGGCGCCGCGCCGGTCGGAACCGGCGCGGGGAACGGGCCGGAGGCCGGACGGGGCGCGGGCACCTGGGCGGCCATCGGCCCGGCCGCCCACTGCCGCTCCTGGACCCGCGTCCACTCCCGGCGCTGGCGCTCGGTCAGCACCGCGCCCAGGAAAGCCGCCGGGTGCAGCCCCGGGGCGATCGGGTGGCCGATCCGGGCGGACAGGTCCCCGGCCAGCCCGACTGACATCCGGTGCATCACCTCAGGGTCCAACTGGCTTGCCCGGGCGAGGAATTGGCGGATGGCGAGCCAGAGCGGCTCCGGTACCGCGGAGAGGTCCATCGCGACCAGCTCCCGGCCCATGGAGTGCAGCAGGTGCGGGTGCACCGGCGGCAGCGGGGAGACGGAGCCGCCCGGGCCCGGGGTGCGCTCGCGGACGACCACCGTCCCGGCGAAGATGTCGCCGAGCCGCTTGCCCTCCGTGTGCACCGCCGAGGTGATCACGGCCGGGGCCCCGCTCAGCATGATGAGCTCGAAGAAGCCGACCAGCCCGCGCACCAGCGAGTGCCGGAACCGCACCGGCCCGCCGTCGGTGCGCACCACCCGCAGGCCGAGCGCGGCCTTGCCGAGCGAACGGCCGCGGGTGAAGGTCTCGACCATGACGGGCACGGCCACCAGGAAGAACACCGTCAGGCCGATCATCGTGGCGGCCAGGGCCGCGCCGTCGAGGCCGATCAGGGCGAGGCTCAGCAGCAGCGTGAACACCAGCAGGGCGGCGAACTCGACCAGCAGGTCGATCACGATCGCCAGCGCCCTGCTCGGGAGCTTCGCCGTCTGGAGGCCGAGGACGATCGCCTCACCCGTCACCAGGTCGCTCAAGACACCTGTCCGTTCACGCTCTTGGAGCCCGTGCGGCTCGCCCATGGAGATCCGGGACCGCGCGGGCGGCGGCACCCGGGGGAGGGAGCCACCCCGGACCGGCTCCCCGTGACCCGCTCTCCGCAGTCTGATCAGCAGCCGCAAACATACGGGTCCCGGCGGGCGCACGGGAAGTGAGATCCCGACGGCCGACGCGGTGGCCGCTGCTGGCATGCTGGGCCGGACGTGTCCGCCCGGGCCCGCCGTGGCCGCAGTCCCGCGCACGCGGGGCGGGCACGTGGCCCGGGCACGCGACCCGGGCACACCCGTCCGCACCTGCCCGTCCGCGCCCGCCGCCGATCATGGAGCCGCCGAAATGGACCTGGACGTCTTCGTCGCCACCCACCAGGGGGAGTGGGCCCGGCTGGACGCCCTCGCCCGTCGGCGCCGGCTCAGCGGGGAGGAGGCCGACGAACTGGTCACGCTCTACCAGCGCACCACCGGCCACCTCGCCAAGGTCCAGGCCGCCGCGCCGGACCCGGCGCTGGTGAGCCGGCTGACCGGCCTGGTCTCGCGCGCCCGCAGCGCGGTGACCGGGGCCCGGACCAACGGCTGGCAGGACGTCGCCCGCTACTACACGGTGAGCTTCCCGGCCGCGCTCTACCGCGCGCGCCGCTGGTGGGTGCCGGTCGCGATCGTCTCGCTGGTCGCCACCGCACTGCTGGCGTGGTGGACGGCCACCCACCCCGAGGTCCGCAACAGCCTGGTCGCACCGGAGCACCTCGACGAGCTGACCCGCCCCGGCGGCCAGTACGAGGCGTACTACTCGGACCGGCCGGCCGGCTCCTTCGCCGCACAGGTCTGGACGAACAACGCCTGGATCGCCGTGCAGTGCCTGCTGTTCGGGATCGCGCTGGGAATTCCGGTGCTCTACGTGATGTGGACCAACGTGCTCAACCTCGGCGTCGGCATCGGGCTGATGGCCTCCGCCGGCCGCCTCGACGTCTTCCTCGGACTGCTCATCCCGCACGGCCTGCTGGAGCTGACCGCCGTCTTCGTGGCCGGCGGCCTCGGCCTGCGCCTCGGCTGGACCGTCATCGACCCCGGCCCGCGGACCCGCGCGGTGGCGCTGGCGGAACAGGGCCGAGCGATCATCGGGATGTCGATCGGTCTGGCGACCGTCCTGGCGGTCTCCGGAGTCCTCGAAGCCTTCGTGACGCCGTCCGGCCTGCCGACCTGGGCCCGCATCGGCATCGGCGTCCTGGCCGAGGCGGCCTTCCTCCTCTATGCCCTGGTGCTGGGCCGCAGGGCCGCCGAGGGCGGAGAGTCCGGCGACCTGGACGCCGCCGACCGGGCGGACCTCCAGCCGGTCGCGGCCTGAGCCATGGCGATCAACACGTCTCTGACCTGCTAGTCTTCTCTCACCCCGGCCGAAACCATTGACGTGGTGAGGGTGGGCTAGTAGGTTTGAACGGTTGGGACTGACTGGACAACAGTCGGGCCCGGGCGTTAGTGTCTACGACACCGCCGAATCGAGGCGAGCGCATTTCACGAAATGCGCACCCTCCGACGAAGCAAATCCCACGGACTGACCACTCCGGAAGCTTTGATAAGCTTCGGGACGAAGTTCGCAGGAAATCCCGCCAGTGGGAATCGGATGAATGAAACTCCGGAAAACGGAGCGGAAAACGTCTGGTAAGCTGGAAACACGAAAGAACGAAGCCCGGAGGGCCTGCTGGAAGGCAGTCCGAAGGAAGCGTCCGTTCCTTGAGAACTCAACAGCG
>NZ_JBHTWX010000080.1:0-8498 GCF_042792155.1 Kitasatospora sp. NPDC056651
GGACCGCCACCGCCGTTCCAGGTTCCGCCGGGCTACTGCCCGGCCGGCAGGCCCTGCAGGCCGCCACCGGTGGTGTTGCTCGGCGTCGGCTTGCCACCGCCGCCGCCCGAGTGCCCGCCACCGTTGCCGTTGCCGCCGCCGCTGCCGTTGCCGCCACCGGGCGGCGTGGTGTCCGTCGGGGTCGGCGGCGGCGTCTGGCAGCCGATCACCGGCAGACAGCTGTTGCCCGGGTTCGGGCCCTTGCTCGTCGAGTGGCTCGGGTGGTCGCCGGGGCAGTCCACGCCCGGCACGCAGGTCTGGGTCGGCTGCGGCTGCTGCGGCTGCGGGTCCTGCGACTGGCTCTGCGGCGGGGCCGTCGGGGTGTCGCTCGCGGTCGGACCCGCCGACGCGGTGGCCGTCGACGGCGCACCGGAGGAGTCCACCTCGGTGCCGACCGGCTGCGGGTTCGGGAAGTCCATCTTCTTCTCGTTGGCCAGCGCCGCCCTCATGTACCGGGTGAAGACGTCGGTCGGGATGTCACCACCGTGGATGGAGGTCTTCCCGCCGGTGCCCTTGAGCGACTGCCGCTCGTGCTTGCTCGGGTCCTCGCGCCACATCGCGACGCTGGTGACCAGCTGCGGGGTGTAGCCGACCCACCAGGCCGACTTGTTCTCGTCGGTGGTACCGGTCTTGCCCGCCACCGGGCGGCCCAGGTCCTTGGTCTTCTTGCCGGTGCCGTTCACCGCCACGTTCACCAGCACGTCGGTGACGTTGTCGGCGACCGCGGGCTCCAGCGCGACCTTGAGGTCCTTCTTGCCGAAGCCGGTGCGCTCCACCCCGTTCACCTCGACCTTGGTGACCGAGTACGGCTCGGCCTCCTTGCCGCTGGCCGCCAGGGTGCCGTAGGCGGTGGCCATCCGGATCGGGCTGATGGTGGAGGTGCCGAGCGGGAAGGTCGCGGTCTTCGGATCGGCGAGGCTGTCCTTGCGGATGCCCATCTGCACCGTGATGTCGGCGACGTTCTGGCCGCCGACGTCCTGGTTGAGCTGGACGAAGGGCACGTTGTACGAGTACTGCATGGCCTGCCGCAGCGAGACGTAGCCGCGCTTGCCGGGGTCCTCGTTCTTCTGGTGGTAGGGCTTGCCGTCGTCGCCGATCACCAGCGAGCCGTCCGGCTTGCGGATCTCGGACAGGTCGTCGGCGAGGTAGCGGCTGTCGGCGTTGATCCGCTTCGGCTTGCCCTTGTCGTCCTTCGCGGTCTGCACGCCGACCTGCATCGCGCTGGCCAGCACGAAGGGCTTGAAGGTCGAGCCGACCTGGACACCGGTGGCGTCGGCGTTGTTGCCGAAGTGCCCGTTCTCCACGCCGTCGCCGCCGTAGAGGGCGACGATCGCGCCGTCGCCGGGGCGGATGCTGGCGGAGCCGAACTGGATGTTGGTGTCGTTGTCCGGACGCTTCTGCGGGTCGAGGTTCTCCGCCTTGACGTCGTCGACGGCCTTCTTCAGGGCGTCGACCTTGTCCTTCTCGAAGGTCGTGTAGATCTTCAGCCCGCCCCGGTCGATCATCTGCTGGGTGATCGTCTTGTCGGTGGCCGTCACGTACTTGTTGGCGGTGTCGACCAGGTAGCTGATCTCACCGTTCATGTTGGAGCTGGCCTTCGGCGGGATCGGGTCCGGGAACACGTTGCACTTGGCACGCTCCTCCGGGGTGATCGCCTTGGTGTCCACCATCTGGTCGAGGATCCAGTTCCACCGCCCCTGGGCCCGTTCCTTGTTGTCCGGGTTGGTGGGGTCGTAGTACGTCGCGCCCTTGAGCAGGCCGGCCAGCATGGCGCTCTGGCAGACGTTCAGCTCCTTGGCGTCCACTCCGTAGTACGCCTGGGCGGCCGCCTGGGCACCGTTCGCGCCGCGGCCGAACCAGCTGGTGTTCAGGTAGCCCTTGAGGATCTCCTCCTTCCCCTTGTCCTGGTTGATCTTCAGCGTGATGAAGAACTCCTTCACCTTGCGGCTGAGGGTCTGCTCCTGGCTCAGGTAGGCGTTCTTCACGTACTGCTGGGTGATCGTCGAGGCACCCTGGGTCTCACCGCCCTTCGCCATGTTCCAGACGGCGCGGAGCATGCCCTTGGGGTCGATGCCCTGGTCCGTCTTGAAGCTCTTGTTCTCCGCGGCGATGACGGCGTTCTGGAGGTTGGGGCTGATGTCGCTGAGCTCGACGATCTGACGGTTGGTCTGGCCCTTGCGGGTCATCTCGCTGCTGTCGGCCCAGTAGTAGATGGTGTTCTGGTTCTGCACCAGGTCGTTCAGCTCCGGGACCTTGGTCGTCTGGTACAGGTAGAACACCAGGCCGACGAAGCAGCCGAAGACCAGCAGGAAGCCGCTCATCCACTGCTTCCAGGACGGCAGCCAGCGCCGGACGCCGGTCTTGCCGAACCGCGGGTAGTCGATGAACCGCTTCTTGCCGGGGCCGGCCGCCGCCGCGGCGGAGGCCGTGGCGGCACCGCGCCGGGCGTTGCCGCCCTTTCCCTTCTTCTGGGAGGCCTTGCGCATCTCCGCGCGGGTCATCCGGGGTTGCTGCGCGGTCTCCCGAACCCCCTGGGGTTTCCTGCGGCCGATGCCGTCCGAGCCCAGCTCGTCGGGCCCCGGCCCCCCGCCCCGACGGCCGCCGCCTCCCGGGGGCTGCTGCCCGTCACCGCCCGGGTCGGGCGTCCTTCGCCGTCGCTCGCTCATCTTCCAGCCACTCCTCGCCAGGCGTTTCCAGCCTGAAGGCAGGGTTCACGTCGGATGCCCGCAAAACCGCCCTGATCCCGGAGGTGGTCCTCGTGCACACGCGACAGCGTACGCAGCACAGAAGTACAACTAATCGGACATCAGTCCCCAATGCCCACAAAACAGCGACAGATCATTACACGCCCGTTGCCAACTCCGCCCGCGCGTCGGCTTGTGATCACATTCACGCGTGCCCCCCTTGCCGGTTGCGGGGGCCGGGTTTACTGTTCTCGATATATCGAGCCGATACATCGAGACGGAATACCGCCGGATGCGGCGGCCGGACGGCAGGCGAGAGGAAGGAGGACCACGGCGATGGGCAGACGCTCAGGAGTGCTGGAGTTCGCCGTCCTCGGCCTGCTCCACGACGCCCCGATGCACGGCTACGAGCTGCGCAAACGGCTGAACATCCTGCTCGGAACCTTCCGGGCGCTCTCCTACGGGACGCTCTACCCCTGCCTGAAGAGCCTGGTCGCCCAGGGCTTCCTGGTCGAGGACAACCCCGACGTCGAGTACGTCCCGGCCACCGCGCTCAACGGCAAGCGGTCCAAGATCGTCTACCGGCTCTCCGCCGAAGGGAAGCAGCGCTTCGAGGAGCTGCTCGCCGACTCCGGCCCGGACGCCTGGGAGGACGAGCACTTCGGCGTGCACTTCGCGTTCTTCGGCCAGACCGACCGGGCCGTGCGGATGCGCGTCCTGGAGGGACGGCGCAGCCGGCTGGAGGAGCGGCTGGAGCGGATGCGCAACTCACTGGCCCGCGCCCGCGAACGGTTCGACGACTACACCGTCGAACTCCAGCGGCACGGACTGGAGTCGGTGGAGCGCGAGGTCCGCTGGCTCAACGAGCTGATCGAGACCGAGCGGTCCAACCGCACCGGCCGGACCGGCCCCGACACCGGCGGCAGCTCCGCCGGACCCCGCAAGACTTCGGACGGCCGTGGCCAGCAGACCGGGTCCTCGGACCCGTCCGGGCCGCCGTACGACCGCCCGGGGCGCTCCGACCAGGAGCGCTGACACCGCGCCAGCCCTGTGCCGCGCGGCAGGATTGGGCGCCTCGCGCCCGTACATGCAGTCATCGAAGAAGCAGGACGAGTTCCGCCTACCCCGGCGGGCCTCATGAGATCACAGGGAGCAACCGGAATGGGTTCGGTTCGCGTAGCCATCGTGGGCGTGGGCAACTGCGCCGCGTCGCTGGTGCAGGGTGTCGAGTACTACAAGGACGCCGACCCGGCCGGCAAGGTCCCCGGCCTGATGCACGTCCAGTTCGGTGACTACCACGTCCGTGACGTGGAGTTCGTCGCCGCCTTCGACGTCGACGCCAAGAAGGTCGGCTTCGACCTGGCCGACGCCATCGGCAACAGCGAGAACAACACCATCAAGATCTGCGACGTGCCGCCGACCGGCGTGACCGTCCAGCGCGGCCACACCCTCGACGGCCTGGGCAAGTACTACCTGGAGACCATCGAGGAGTCCGACGAGGCCCCGGTCGACGTCGTCCAGGTCCTCAAGGACCAGCAGGTCGACGTCCTGGTCTGCTACCTGCCCGTCGGTTCCGAGGCCGCGGCCAAGTTCTACGCCCAGTGCGCCATCGACGCCAAGGTCGCCTTCGTGAACGCCCTGCCGGTGTTCATCGCGGGCACCAAGGAGTGGGCGGACAAGTTCACCGAGGCCGGCGTGCCGATCGTCGGTGACGACATCAAGTCCCAGGTCGGCGCGACCATCACGCACCGCGTGATGGCCAAGCTGTTCGAGGACCGCGGTGTCATCCTCGAGCGCACCATGCAGCTGAACGTCGGCGGCAACATGGACTTCAAGAACATGCTCGAGCGCGAGCGCCTGGAGTCCAAGAAGATCTCCAAGACCCAGGCCGTCACCTCGCAGATCCGCGACCGCGAGCTGGGCGCCAGGAACGTCCACATCGGTCCCTCGGACTACGTGGCCTGGCTGGACGACCGCAAGTGGGCCTACGTCCGCCTGGAGGGCCGCGCGTTCGGCGACGTCCCGCTGAACCTGGAGTACAAGCTGGAGGTCTGGGACTCCCCGAACTCCGCCGGTGTCATCATCGACGCCGTCCGCGCCGCGAAGATCGCCAAGGACCGCGGCATCGGTGGCCCGATCCTCTCGGCCTCCTCGTACTTCATGAAGTCCCCGCCGGTCCAGTACTTCGACGACGAGGCCAAGGAGAACGTCGAGAAGTTCATCCGCGGCGAGGTCGAGCGCTGAACCGCTGACCGCGCGTAGCCGGTAGGAAGGGCCCACGGTCTCCCGATCGTGGGCCCTTCACGTTTTCGAGGCCAATGTTTCACGTGAAACGGCGGCCGGTTCCATGGCACTCTGGGCGGGTGGCGATCACCGAGAACGGCAGCACCCACCAGTCCGCGCACCGCGCCACGCTCCGCCACCTGATGAAGGGCCGCGACTTCCGGCGGCTGCTGACCGCCCGGGTGCTCTCCCAGCTCTCGGACGGCGTCTTCCAGGTCTCGCTCGCCGCCTACGTGGTCTTCTCCCCCGAGAAGCAGTCCTCCCCGGCCGACATCGCCTCGGTGCTGGCCGTGATGCTGCTGCCGTTCTCGGTGATCGGCCCGTTCGCCGGCGTGCTGCTCGACCGCTGGCGCCGCCGCCAGGTGCTCTACTTCGGGAACCTGGCCCGCTTCGGGCTGGGCCTGGGCACCGGCGCGCTGCTCCTGGCCGAGGCGCCGACCTGGCTGTTCTTCGCCTCGGCGCTGCTGGTCACCGCGCTCAACCGGTTCATCCTGGCCGGCCTGTCCGCCGCGCTGCCCCGGGTTGTGCGGCAGGACGAACTGGTCACCGCCAACGCCCTCTCCCCCACCCTCGGGACGGTCGCCGCCGCCTCGGGCGGGGGCATCGGCTTCCTGCTGCACCAACTGATGGCCCCCGGCCCGAAGGCGGACGCCGCGCTGGTCACGGTGGCCGCGGTGCTCTACCTCTCGGCCGCGCTGGCCGCCCGGCGGATGGACCGCGACCTGCTCGGCCCGGAGCAGCACCCGGACCGCCCCGGGATCGGCCAGGCGCTGGTCGGCGCCGCCGTCGGACTCGGCGCCGCGGTGCGCCACCTGGTCCGGGACTGCCGGCCGGCGGTGCACGCGCTGGCCGCCGTCACCGCGGCCCGGTTCTGCTACGGCGTGCTGATCGTGGTCGTGGTGATGCTCGCCCGGTACACCTTCAACGACCCCGCCGACAGCGCGGCCGGGCTGGTCACCCTCGGCCAGGCGGTCGGCCTGTCCGCCACCGGGTTCTTCGTCGCCGCGGTGGTCAGCCCCTGGTGCACCCGGAAGCTCGGTCTGGCCGGGTGGATGACGGCCTGTCTGGTCGCCCCGGTGGTCTTCGTCCCCGCGCTGGGCCTGGGCTTCGCCCTGGTGCCCTGCCTGATCGCCGCCCTGCTGCTCGGGGTGGTCACCCAGGGCACCAAGATCTGCGCCGACACGGTGGTGCAGGAGTCGGTCGAGGACGAGTACCGCGGCAGGGTCTTCGCCATCTACGACGTGCTGTTCAACGTCGCCTTCGTGGCCGCCGCCCTGGTCACCGCGCTGGTGCTGCCGCTGTCCGGCCGCTCGCTCCCGGTGCTGCTCGGGGTCGCCGGGGTGTACGCCCTGACCGCGGTCCTCTACCTGCGCGCCGCCCGCCGCAGCCCACTCCCCGAATGACACGGCCCGAATAACACAGCCCGGACGACGAGGCCCGGCCCCCGGGCGACCGTGCCCGCCGGGCCCCTCGGAGGCTCGGAACCGGTGGCGTCCGTCCGACTCGCTAAGGTACTCAGGCCTGTCGCATCGACAGAACTTGGTATCGGGGGACGAACTGATGAGCACACCGCCGAATCCGTACGGGTCACCCCCGCCGGCCGCGCCGTACGGGCCGCCGCCCGGCTACGGTCAGCCCGCGCCGCCACCCCCGCCCGGCTACGGCCCCCCGCCGGCCTACGGGCAGCAACCCGCCTACGGACCGCAACCTTCCTACGGACCGCAGCCCTCCTTCGGCCCGCCGCCCGGCTACGGACAGCAGCCGTACGGACAGCCGGCCCCCAGGCCGTACGGACAGCAGCCGCCCCCGGGACCGTACGGCCCCCCGCAGCCCGCCCCGGTGATGCCGCCCACGCCGACCGCCAAGCGCGGCATCCGGTCCAAGCTGCGGATCGTCGGAGCGGTCGGCGGCTGTCTGGCGCTGGCGGTGGGCTACTTCGTCGCCGGACCGAGCGTCAGCAGCGCCAAGCCCGGCGACTGCGTGCGGACGAGCGGCACCCGTGACGTCGAGATCGTCAAGTGCACCGACCCCCAAGCGAATTACCGGGTGCTGGCGAAGTTCGAGGGCACCACCGACCGGAGCCGCTGCGACCGGACGCCGCAGACCACGAGCACGATCTCGGGCAAGAGCGGCCGCCGCTGGAACACCAAGCGGTACGTGCTCTGCCTCGGCCCGCTGACACCGCCCGCCACCACCGGCCTCCCGCCGGTGAAGCAGTTCTGACCCGTTCCACCAATCCTTCCCCGGGGGACCACTTGTCCGTTCCGCCTCCTCCCCAGATGCCGTACGGCCCGCCTCCGGGCGACGGCAACCCGTACGCCTCCGGCGGCTCCTACGGCGCACCGCCCCCGCCGCCGCCCCCGGGGTACGGCTACCCGAGCGCACCGCCCCCGCAGCAGCCGGGGTACGGCTACCCGAGCGCCCCGCCGCCCCCGCCGCCCGGGTACGGCTACCCGGCCGCACCGCCCCCGCAGCAGCCGTACGGCGCCCCGCCGCCGCAGGACGGCTACGGGTACGGGTACCCGCCGCCTCCGATGGACGGGCCCACCTGCCGGTTCTGCGGCGGCTACCCGGCGGTCGACGCCACCGTCCGCGGCCACCAGGGCATCATCGTCCTCTACCGGATGCTCCGGATGACCGGCCCGTTCTGCCGCACCTGCGGGACGGCGACGGTGCGCGACATGTCCGCCCGGACCCTGGTCCAGGGCTGGTGGAGCCCCGTCTCCTGGCTGCTGACCCCGATCACGCTGCTGCTGAACCTCGGCCCGCACAACAAGTTCAAGCGGCTGCCGCCGCCCGCCCCGGGCAGCCACGGCCCGCAGCCGGACCCGGGCGTCCCGCTGACCAGGCGTCCGCACATCGCGATGCTGCTGGTGCCGCTCTCGCTGGCGCTCGTCGTGGTGCTGGCCGCCACCGGGGTGCTCGGCACCGGGAAGGACGACGGCCCGGTCGCCGGCCCGACGCCCGCCCCCACCCCGCTGACCGTCTCGCCCACCCCGCTGCCGACGCCGACGCTCCCCACCCCGACGCTCCCCTCGCCGACCTTCACGCTGCCGAAGCCGACCCTCACGCTCCCGCCGATCGCCACCCCGACCGTGGACGCGGACAGCGTCGACTCGGCCAAGGCCGGCGACTGCCTGCACAACGCCAACGGCACCGGTGCGGAGCACGACAGCGACCCGAAGGTCAGCGTGGTGCCCTGCGCCGACCCCAAGGCGCAGTACAAGGTGATCTACAAGTACCCGGGCAGCTCCGACGAGAAGGTCTGCGAGAAGCAGCCCAAGTCGGACGTCACGTACACCAGCAAGCACCCCGAGCTCACGTTCCTGGACTACGTGCTCTGCCTGAAGCAGCTCAAGTAGCCCGGCCCGGTACGGACGAGGGGTGGGGGCCCCCCCCCCCCCGCGGCCCCCCCCCCCCCCGCCCCCGGGGCGGCCCCGGGCACCGCCCCCCCCCCCCCCCCCCCCCCCCCCCCCCCCCCCGGCGGCCACC
>NZ_JBHTWX010000080.1:8508-21262 GCF_042792155.1 Kitasatospora sp. NPDC056651
GCGGCCGGTTTGGTGCGGGGGGGGGCCCCGGCCCGGGGGGGGGCCCACCCCTCCCGTCGTCCGCGGGTCAGCCCTGCTGCTCGGCCCACCAGGCCCGCAGCGCCCCGACCGCCTCGTCGTGCTCCATCGGGCCGTGCTCCAGCCGCAGTTCGAGCATGTGCTTGTACGCCTTGCCGACCTGCGGGCCGGGCTTGAGGCCGAGCAGCTCCATGATCTGGTTGCCGTCCAGCGCCGGGCGGACGGCGTCCAGCTCCTCCTGCGCCCTCAGCTCGGAGATCCGCGTCTCCAGGCCGTCGTAGGTGCGGGAGAGCGCGGCCGCCTTCTTCTTGTTGCGGGTGGTGCAGTCGGAGCGGGTCAGCTTGTGCAGCCGCTCCAGCAGCGGCCCGGCGTCGGTGATGTAGCGCCGCACCGCCGAGTCGGTCCACTCGCCGCCGCCGTAGCCGTGGAAGCGCAGGTGCAGCTCGACCAGGCGCGAGACGTCCTCGGTGAGCTCCTTGGAGTACTTGAGCTCGCGCATCCGCTTGCGGGTCATCTTGGCCCCGACCACCTCGTGGTGGTGGAAGGAGACCCGGCCGTCCGACTCGAAGCGCCGGGTGCGCGGCTTGCCGATGTCGTGCAGCAGCGCGGCCAGCCGCAGGGCGAGGTCCGGGCCGTCCTGCTCCAGGTCGACGGCCTGCTCCAGGACGGTCAGCGAGTGCTCGTAGACGTCCTTGTGCCGGTGGTGCTCGTCCCGCTCCAGCCGCAGCGCGGGCAGCTCGGGCAGCACGTACCCGGCCAGCCCGGTGTCGACCAGCAGCCGCAGGCCCTTCACCGGGTGCTCGGCCAGCAGCAGCTTGTTCAGCTCGGCCTGGATCCGCTCGGCGGAGACGATGGTGATCCGCTCGGCCATCGCGGTCATCGCGGCGACCACCTCGGGCGCCGGGTCGAAGTCCAGCTGGGCGGCGAAGCGGGCGGCGCGCATCATCCGCAGCGGGTCGTCGGAGAAGGACTCCTCGGGGGTGGCGGGGGTGCGCAGCACCCGGGCCTCCAGGTCGTCCAGGCCGCGGTGCGGGTCGACGAAGCCGCGGCCGGGCAGGTCGACGGCCATCGCGTTGACCGTGAAGTCCCGGCGGACCAGGTCCTCCTCGATGGTGTCGCCGTAGCTGACCTCGGGCTTGCGCGAGGTGCGGTCGTACGCCTCGGAGCGGTAGGTGGTGATCTCGATCAGGAAGGAGCCCTCGGGGGTGTCCTTGCGGGCGCCGACCGTGCCGAAGGCGATGCCGACGTCCCAGACCGCGTCCGCCCAGCCCTTGACCAGCCTGAGCACCTGCTGCGGGCGGGCGTCGGTGGTGAAGTCCAGGTCGTTGCCGAGCCGGCCGAGCAGCGCGTCCCGGACGGACCCGCCGACCAGCGCCAGCCGGTGACCGGCCGCCTGGAACCGGCGGGCGATCTCGTCGGCGACCGGCGACACCCGCAGCAGCTCTTGGAGGCCGAGGGTCTGGGCCTCGCTCAGGCCTGGGACGACCTGGACGGCGGTGCTGGAACGGTCGGTGCGCGCGGTGGGCTCATTGGCAGTGGACACGGCTCACAAGGGTACGTGCCCCGACAGGTCAACCGCCCGCGCGTTTTGGGCGTCTCACCCCACAGCCCGCAACACCGCACCGCAGGCCGCATCGTTACCATGCCGGTGGACGAATCTCGGACACCGGCCAGGGGATGCGGTGTCGCGTGTCGCCACCACCCGCGGAACCCCCGCGGCGGCCGTGCGGCGACGGCGTCGGGCGAAGGGTTCCACCAGCGTCACACGAAGACCGTCGGGCGGACCGCGCCGGACGGACGGCATCAGCATCGAACGATCGAGAACGGCGAGGGCGAAGCGAGTGAGTGAGCCGGACCGGCACTCGGGCCTGGAGGCGCACCGACAGCCTGGACGGGCCGAGCGCCCCTCCGACGGACGTCATCCGGCCCGTCGGGCCCGCCGAGCGGGCCTGCGCCTGGCCGCCGCCTGCGCGGCCGCCCTGACCCTCTTCACGGCCGCCCCGGCCGGCGCGCTGCCCGCCGGCGGCAACGTCCGGCCGGCGGCGGACGCCACCGTCACGGCCGAGTACCCGGTGGTGATGACCATCGACGCCCTGAGCCCGCAGGTGGTCACCCCGAACGGCACCGTGACGATCACCGGGCACGTCACCAACGCGGGCAGGTCGGCGATCAAGGGCGCCCACGTGGCCGTCCGCAAGCCGGTCTCCAACAAGCCGCTGGACCGGCGCAGCGACCTGGCCGGCGTGGCCGGCCGCTCCACGCCGAGCGACCGGGACGGCATCGAGCTGGACAGCCCGCAGTACGCCCTGCCGGAGCTGAACCCGGGGCAGAGCCAGACGTACACCCTGAGCGTCGCGGTCGGCGACTTCGGCTTCGGCGCGAGCGGCGCGTACGAGCTCGCGGTGGACGCCTGGGGCAGCACCGCCGACAACCCGCGCGACCGCGCCCTGGGCATCGCCCGGACGTTCCTGCCCTACAACGCGGGCGACAGCGGGGCCCAGCAGACGAAGGTCGCCACGATCTGGCCGCTGGTGCACGGGCCGGTGATGGCCGCCCAGACCGCCGCCGACGACCAGACCGTCTCGGTGCTGCGCGACGACAGCCTGGCCACCGAGTTCGCCCCGGGCGGCCGGCTGTACGAGCTGGTCGACACCGGTGCCAAGCTCAACGGGCTGACCTGGGTGATCGACCCGGACCTGCTGGACACCGCGCTCGCGATGACCAAGCCGTACCGGGTGCAGAAGCCGAACACCGAGGCGTCGGGCAAGTCGGCCAAGGACGACAACACCGTCCCCGGCACCGGCGGCGCCGCCGCCACCGCCTGGCTGGACAAGCTGCGGGCCGCCGTCGCCAAGCAGGGCGCCCAGGTGGTCGCGCTGCCGTACGCCGACCCGGACCTCGCCTCGATCGCGCACAACGGCTCCGACCTGGCCGGGATGACCACCGCGCTGAGCAAGGCGGCCACCGCCGGCCGGCTGACCGTCGAGGGCCGACTCGCCGTGGACACCCGCTCCGACGTCGCCTGGCCGTACCAGGGCTACCTCGACCAGCAGATCGCCGCCCTCGCCCAGCAGGCGGGCAGCGGTCTGGTGCTGGTCAACGGCGAGAGCATGCCGGAGCCGGACTCGCTCAACTACACCCCGACCGCGGTCCGCCAGATCGGCAACGGGCAGAACGCCGTGGTGGCCGACCCGACCGTCTCCGCGCTCTTCGACCGGGACCTGAGCGGCCAGCAGGCGCAGACCGACACGACCCAGCGCTTCCTCGCCGAAACCTTCGCGATCACCCATGAGCAGCCGCAGAACCAGCGCGGACTGCTGATCATGCCGCCGCGCGAGCTGAGCGCCGCCGCCGCCAAGACGCTGGCGAACGCCCTCCAGACGGCGGACGGCAAGTGGATCTCCTCGGTCAAGCTGGACGCGGTGACCCAGTCCTCGCCCGACCCGAAGGCCAACGCCGGCGTCCCGGCGCCCACCGACTACCCGACGCAGGCCCGCTCCTCGGAGCTGCCGGCGGACGACCTGAGCGGCACCGACGAGATCCAGAGCGACCTGGACACCCTGATGCGGGTGCTCACCCTGCCGCAGCGGGTGCGCGGCCCGTTCAGCGCCGCGATGGTCCGCTCGCTGTCCACCGAGTGGCGCGGCGAGCCGGCGGCCGGCAGCACCTACCGCGCCGGCGTCAAGGGGTACCTGAACGAGCTGACCAACGCCGTCCAGGTGCCGCACAAGAACGTGGTGACCCTGGCCGGCAACACCGGCGTGCTCCAGGTCAGCGTCCGCAACGACCTGACCCAGCCGGTCACCAACCTGAAGCTGGTGCTCACCTCCGCCCAGCCGAACCGGCTGCGGGTGGGCAAGGAGGAGGAACTGGTCCTCCCCGCCTCGCAGAGCGTGACCCTCCGCTTCAACGCCGAGGCGCGCAACAACGGGGAGGTCGCGATGACCGCCCAGCTGTGGACCACCGGACCCGACTCCAGGCCGTACGGCGAGCCGCAGCGGTTCCAGGTGAAGGTCACCTCGGTGACCAACGGCGTGCTGTACGTCTTCGCCGGCGGCGGTGTCCTGCTGCTGCTGGCCGCGCTGCGCTTCGTGCGCCAGCGCAGGCGGCGCGGCGGGCAGCCGCACGAGGACGGCGACCAGCCGGTCGGGGACGCCCCGGCGGCGGGCGGCGCCGCGGCGGAGGAGCCCGCTCCGGCGGACCCGGAGCAGCCCCCGGCGGCGGGCCCGGCGACGGATTCCCCGGAGGATCCCGCCGGGGTCAGGGCACCGGACGGGACCGGCGGGACGGACGACACCGCTGGTGGCGGTCCCGCGCGGACACCGCGCGGCAGCAGCCCGGATGGCCGGGATCGGACCGCCAGTGATGAGAAGGTTGGTCCTTGACACCGCCGACCCCCCGCACCCCCGGGCCGGTCTCCCCCCACGACAGCGAAGAGGTGACATGACCGGGCGCAGCGAGGAGCGGCCGCCGGGCCGCGGTGAGAGCCGGCCGGGCGCCGAGTCGCCGTCCGGCGACTGGTACGTGGCCGACACCTACGCCCAGGACCCGTACGCGGCGGACGCGTACGGGCACCCGCAGGACGGCCAGGACCCGTACGGACTGCAGGCCGACCGGCCCGCCGCGCCGCAGCCGCCGGCCGCCGCGTACGACGTGCCGCCGCAGCTGCCGCCGCACGCCGGCGGCTACCCGACGCCGGTGCCGCCGGGCCCCTACCAGGCCCAGGAGCACTTCTCGCCGCCGGTGCCGCCGATGCAGCCCGGCTGGGACACCCCGCCGCAGGCCGCCTGGCCGCAGGAGCCGGTCCCGGCCGCCGGCGGCCACTGGGGCGGCGTCGAGCAGCCCCTGCCGCAGTGGGCGCCCGGCCCGGCGCACTCCGCCTGGGACACCGAGACCACCGAGTACGTCGGGGTGGACGCCCTGTTCGGCGGCCGCCCGGCGCAGGCCGCGGCCCAGCCTCCGGTCCCCCAGCCCGCACCGGCCCCGCAGCACGGCCAGCCGATGGCCCCGGCGCCGTACCCGCCGATGGCCGGCTACCCCGGGCACCCGCAGCACGGCGGCGCCCCGGACGGTCAGCAGCACTTCGTGCCGCCGATCGAGTTCGACCCGCCGCTCTCCGAGGCGGAGGCCACGATGCAGGTGGCCGCCGTCGCGGTGCCCCCGGCGGTCCAGTCGATGGCGGACGTCGCCGCCGAGGAGCGGTCGGCCGAGCAGGCGCCCGCGCCCGCCGCCGATCCCGCCAGGCCGGCCGGCGGGCGCGGCAAGGTCGCCAGCGTGCTGAACTCCAGCGCGCTGATGGCGGCCGGCACGCTGGTCTCCCGCGGCACCGGCTTCGTCCGGACCATGGTGATCACCACGGCCATCGGCGTCGCCGTCATGGGTGACTCGTACAACGCGGCGAACACCCTGCCCACCCTGCTGTACATCCTGATCGGCGGCGGCGCGCTGAACGCGGTCTTCGTGCCGCAGCTGGTGCGCAGCATGAAGAACGACGAGGACGGCGGCACCGCCTACGCCAGCCGGCTGCTCACCCTGGTGATCATCGGGCTCGGCGGCGTGGTCTTCCTGGCGGTGCTCGGGGCACCGGTGCTGGTGCAGCTGATCGCCCATCCGATGATGGCCACCCCGGAGCTCGCCGACACCACGGTGGCGATGGCCCGCTACTGCCTGCCGACGATCTTCTTCATGGGCATCCACGTGGTGATGGGCCAGATCCTCAACGCTCGCGGCCGGTTCGGCGCGATGGCGTGGACCCCGGTCCTCAACAACATCGTGGTGATCTTCACCTTCTCCGCCTACATCTGGGTCTACGGCGGGTTCGGCAGCACCCACGTCGCCCCCGACAGCATCTCCCCCGAGGGCGTGCGACTGCTCGGCCTCGGCACCATGATCGGCCTCGCGGTCCAGTCGCTGTCGATGGTCCCGTACCTGCGGGCCGCCGGCTTCCGCTACCGGCCGCGCTTCGACTGGCGCGGCCACGGCCTGGGCAAGGCCGCCCGGCTGGCCAAGTGGACGTTCTTCTTCGTGCTCGCCAACCAGGCCGGCTACCTGGTGATCACCCAGCTGTCCACCAAGGCGGGCGCCGCCGCGGCGGCGGCCGGGCACGGCGGCGTCGGCCTGGCCGCGTTCTCCAACGCACTGCTGATCTGGCAGCTCCCGCAGGCCGTGATCACCGTCTCGATCATGAGCGCGGTGCTCCCCCGACTCTCCCGGGCCGCGGCCGACGAGGACGCCGGTGCCGTACGGGACGACATCTCCTACGGTCTGCGCACCACCGCGGTGGCGGTCGTCCCGGCGGCGTTCCTGTTCCTGTCGCTCGGCCCGGCGATCGGCCGCGCGATCTACGCGGTCGGCGGCAACGACCGGGTGCTGGACGACGCCACCAACATCGGCCTGATGCTCTCCGCCTTCGCGCTGGGCCTGATCCCGTACTCCGCCCAGTACGTGATGCTGCGCGGCTTCTACGCCTACGAGGACACCCGGACCCCGTTCTCCAACACCGTCTGGGTCGCGGGCTGCCAGGCCGGCTTCGCGGTGCTGTGCTGGCTGGTGCTGCCCGCCGAGTGGACGGTGATCGGCATCGCCTTCGGCTACGGCCTGGGCTACGCCGTCGGAGTGATCGTCGCGATGCCGAAGCTGAAGAAGCGGATCGGCGGACTGGACACCAAGCGGATCGGCCGGACGTACAGCCGGCTGGCCGCCGCCTGCGTCCCGGCCGCCCTGGTCGGCCTCGGCGCCAGCCTGGGGGTCCAGCAGGCGCTCGGCGGCTGGCCGGGCAGCGTGGCGGCCCTGGTCGTGGCCGGCGGCCTCCAGCTGGCGGTCTTCACGCTCGTCGCGAAGCGCCTGCGGATCGAGGAGCTGAACGCCACGCTGGGCATGCTCCGCGGCCGACTGGGCCGCTGACCGTCCGGCCACCGGCCGGACGGGCGGGCGCCCTGACCGGGCGTCAACCGGAGCGCGACGCTCCTCCGCCCGTCCGGCCGAGTGCCGGTTCACCGGTTCGTTCGGGTCCGCCCGAGCACCGGATGGCGACCGGGTGTCGGATCTGCACCACATCTCTCCACCCCCGTGCAACCGAGCGGACGCCTCAGCGGTCGTACCCGGTGGAGAAGAGTGGGCACAATTGTCCTGGAGCACAGGGCGGCCGACCCTCGGGCTCCAGCGACTTCTCTCAGGCCGGGGCGACACAAGGGGAGGCAGGACCACGGTGGCTGATGGCACCAAGGCGGTCGTCGACACGTCAGCAGCTGGCGCGGCGGCGGACGAGGCCGCGCTGGCCGCGGCGATCGACGAGCTCGCGGGCTCGGACGACGCCGGCGAGGACGCCTCCGCGGACGCCCGCGAGGGCACTGCCGCCGCTGCCGCCGTCCCCGGGCGAACCTCCGCGGACACCGACGCGGCCGCGGCACCCGAGCGGACGCCGGACGACCCGGCGGGCGACGACCCGGCGGATGAGGGCCCGGAGCCCGCCGTCGGCGAGGAGACCTCGGAGATCACCGCGCCGCTCTCGGTCCAGGAGCTGCGCGCCGAACTCGCCGCCGGCTCCCCCCGGAAGAAGCCCGCCCCGGAGCCCGTCCGGCCCGCGCGCCGCCCCACCGACCCGCAGCCCACGGTCGACCCGCGCGACACCGCCACCCTGCCCCGCACCCTCCCCGCGCCGCAGCGCCGCAGCGGCGACATGATCGGCCACCGGTACCGGCTGGAGGAGTGCATCTCCCAGACCGAGACCTTCAGCAGCTGGCGCGCCGTCGACGAGAAGCTCCGCCGGGCCGTCGGCGTCCACCTGATGGCCTCCGGCCACCAGCGGGCCCGCAAGGTGCTGGCCGCGGCCAAGTCCGCCGCCCTGCTCGGCGACCCGCGCTTCGTCCAGGTGCTGGACGCCGTCCACGAGGGCGAGCTGGTCTACGTCGTGCGGGAGTGGCTGCCGCACTCCTCCGACCTCGCCCGGCTGATCGCCAACGGCCCGATGGAGCCGCACGAGGCGTACCAGATGGTCCGCCAGGTCGCCGACGCCGTCGCGGCCGCCCACCGGCGCGGCCAGGCCCATCTGCGGCTCACCCCGCGCTGCGTGCTGCGCACCGACAGCGGCCAGTACCGGATCAACGGCATCGCGGTGGACGCCGCCCTGCGCGGGCTGCCCACCGAGGACGCCGAGGACGCCCAGCGCGCCGACACCCGCGCGATCGGCGCACTGCTGTTCGCCGCGCTCACCCACCGCTGGCCGTACCCGGAGGACCGCTACGACCTCCAGGGCCTGCCCAAGGGCCTCCAGAACGTCGCGCCCGACCAGGTCCGCGCCGGGGTCCACAAGGGCCTGTCCGAGCTCGCCGCGCGGGCCCTGTTCGACCAGCCGCCGCACCACGCCCAGCCGATCACCACGCCGGAGGAGCTGGTCCGGGCGATCGCGCAGCTGCCCCGGATCCGTCAGCCCGAGCCGGAGCTGCCCGCGTTCCCGGCCCCGCCCCGGCACAACACCCACGCGCTGCCCACCGCACCCAACCCGACCCGGGTGGCCGACACCACGGTCAGCCCGCTGCCGGCCTCCTCCCGCCCGACCTCCTCCCGGCGCTTCCGGCGGCGGCTGCGCCAGGTGGTCAAGGCCACCGCCTGGACGGTGGCGCTGGGCGCGATCGGCGTCGCCTCCTGGCAGTTCGTCGACACCCTGCGCCACACCGGGCCGGCCGTCGCCGCCCCGCTCCCCTCGACCAGCAGCGCCGCGCCGAGCCCGCAGGCCAGCACCCACAACCCGGTGCAGCTCACCATCAAGGGCGCCCAGTCGTACACCCCGCCGGGCGACGGCACCGAGGGGAACGACAGCCCCTCGAAGGCGGTCGACGGCGACCCGAACACCGTCTGGAACACCCAGTGGTACGCCGACCAGTTCGGTCCCAAGGCGCCCGCCCTCAAGTCGGGCACCGGACTGCTGATCGACCTCGGAACGCCGCAGGCGGTCTCCTCGGTGAGCGTCCAGTTCGTCGGCGAGCACACGGCGGAACTGCGGGTGCCCTCCGCCGGCATCGCCGCCGGCCCGGCCTCGGCCAAGCTGGACGGCTTCACCGTCGTCGGCAAGAAGAACGGGGCCAACGTCGAGTACGCCCTCGAGTCCCCGGTCACCACGCGCTACCTCCTGCTCTGGCTGACCGCACTGCCGAAGGACGGCAACGGCCACTTCATGGGCCAGGTCGCCGAGGTCAAGGTCTTCGGCTGACCTGGCCGACGGGCCGGCACGACTGCGAGGAGTCGAGGGGTGACGGTGACGGACGACGACGCGACGCTGCTCGCCCGGCACGTCGCCGGGGACCCGGAGGCCTTCGGCCTGCTGGTGAACCGCCACCGCGACCGGCTCTGGGCGGTCGCGGTGCGCACCCTCGGCGACCGCGAGGAGGCCGCCGACGCCCTCCAGGACGCCCTGGTCTCCGCCTTCCGCGCCGCCGCCGGCTTCCAGGGCCGCTCGGCGGTCACCACCTGGCTGCACCGGATCGTGGTCAACGCCTGCCTGGACCGCGCCCGGCGCGGCGCCGCCCGGCGCACCGCCCCGCTCGACGAGGACCCACGACGGCTGGACG
The DNA here is from genome assembly GCF_042792155.1 of Kitasatospora sp. NPDC056651. Classification (NCBI taxonomy): domain Bacteria; kingdom Bacillati; phylum Actinomycetota; class Actinomycetes; order Kitasatosporales; family Streptomycetaceae; genus Kitasatospora; species Kitasatospora sp. NPDC056651. Next base: position 18,093 of record NZ_JBHTWX010000080.1, read on the forward strand.
CCCTGGTCGGCACCGCCGAACCGGCCGACTCCCCGGTGGTCCGGGCCGAGCTGCACCGCGAGCTGACCGCGGCGCTCGCCGAGCTGCCCGCCGAACAGCGGGCCGCGCTGGTACTGGTCGACATGCAGGGCTACCCGGTCGCCGAGGCCGCCGAGTTGCTGGGCGTCCCGGTGGGCACCGTGAAGAGCCGCTGCGCGCGCGGCCGGGCCCGGCTCCTCCCGTTGGTCCGGCACCTGCGCGACCACGACGTTTCACGTGAAACACCGCATCCGGGGGAAGCGCGGCACGCCCCCGGCGCGGCGCCGCCGCCGCGCCGGGACGCCCCGGGGAACCCGAAGGGGCCGGGCGCCGTCCCAGGGACGGGCCCGAGCACCGGTCGGACGGTTCTGGAAGGAGACACGAGCACCCGATGAACGCCCACCCCTCCTTCCCCGACCCCACCGACGACCACCCCCCGGTCGAGCGGCTCGCCGACCTCGCCGAGGGGCTGGTCGACTCCCCCGACGAGCTCGCGGCGCTGCGACGGCACCTCGACGGCTGCGCCGAGTGCCGGGAGACCATCGACGCGCTCGCCGAGGTCCAGGCACTGCTCGGCGAGGTCACGGCCCCACCGATGCCGGCCGACATCGCCGCCCGGCTGGACGCGGCGCTGGCCGAGGCCGCCGCCGAAGCCGCCGGGAGCGGGCACGAGGCCGCCGAACGCCCCCAGGAGCGCCCCGCGGCCGGCCACCGGGCCGGGGCCCCGGCCCGGCCCGTCCCCGCCGCCACGACACCCGCCACGCCGCCCTACGCACCGTCCTCGACGCCGCCCCACGCACCGCCCTCCACGCCGTCCCCCGCCGGGCCCGGCCACCGGCCCGCCGGAAGGTCCGGATCGGCCACCGGCCCCGGCCGCTCCGGCCGCCGCCGGTTCGCCCTGCTGCTCGGCTCGGCCGCCGCCCTCGCCGCCCTGGCGCTCGGCGGGGCCCTGCTGCTGCACCCCGCCGACCCCTCCGGCGTCACCACCGCCGTCGCGGGCGGTGCCCCGACCGCCGCCGACCCGGGCGCCATCCGCACCCCGCACGCGGCCGGCGCCGGCACCGCCTACCGCGAGGACGAACTCACCGCCCAGATCCAGCAGTTGCTGGCCCGTACGGAGAGCGCCCCGGGGCCGCACGCCACCGGCCCCGGAAATCCCGAGGCCGCCCTGCCCGCCGAGGGCATCCGGCCCGAGCCCGCCGCCCCCGATCCCTCCGACGCCCCCACCGGCGCGGCCTGCCCGACCCCCGCCGCCGGCCCCCCGCTGGCCACCGACCGGGGCAGCTACCAGGGCGCCCCGGTCGACGTCCTGGTCTACCCGCTGCCCGGGCGGCCCGGTTTCGTGGACGTCTACCTGCGCTCCCCCGACTGCGGCCGGATCGCCCTGCACCAGGCCGTTCCCAGCCGCTGACCGACGGTTCCCATGCGATCCACGCCCACGGCGGCACGCCGCTTCCGGACTCCGGGCGCCTGGTACTGATCCGCCTGGGAATGCGAGACACTGGTCAGTCGTTGTCCCGGGCGGCGGAGCAGGACCGCCCTCCCCGCAGCAAACGCGGGTCGCGATGCGAACCAGGAGAAGCAGTGAGCGACGTCCGTAACGTGATCATCATCGGTTCCGGCCCGGCCGGGTACACGGCCGCTCTCTACACGGCCCGCGCCTCCCTCAAGCCGCTGGTCTTCGAGGGGGCCGTCACCGCCGGTGGTGCGCTCATGAACACCACCGAGGTCGAGAACTTCCCGGGCTTCCGGGACGGCATCATGGGCCCCGAGCTGATGGACAGCATGCGGGCCCAGGCCGAGCGCTTCGGCGCCGAGCTGATCCCCGACGACATCGTCGCGGTCGACCTCACCGGTGACATCAAGACCGTCACCGACTCCGAGGGCAACGTGCACAAGGCGCGCGCCGTGATCGTCACCACCGGCTCCCAGCACCGCAAGCTCGGTCTGCCGAACGAGGACAAGCTCTCCGGGCGCGGCGTCTCCTGGTGCGCCACCTGCGACGGCTTCTTCTTCCGCGACCAGGACATCGCGGTGGTCGGCGGCGGCGACACCGCCCTGGAGGAGGCGACCTTCCTCTCCCGCTTCGCCAAGAGCGTCACGATCATCCACCGCCGGGACAGCCTGCGCGCCTCCAAGGCGATGCAGGAGCGCGCCTTCGCCGACCCGAAGATCCGCTTCGAGTGGGACAGCGCGGTCGAGGCCATCCACGGCGACCCGAAGCTGACCGGCGTCACCCTGCGCGACACCACCACCGGCGAGACCCGCGAGCTGGCCGTCACCGGTCTGTTCATCGCGATCGGCCACGACCCGCGCACCGAGCTGTTCAAGGGCCAGCTGGACCTGGACGCCGAGGGCTACCTCAAGGTCGAGGCCCCCTCCACCCGGACCAACGTCCCGGGCGTCTTCGGCGCCGGCGACGTCGTGGACCACACCTACCGCCAGGCCATCACCGCCTCCGGCACCGGCTGCTCCGCCGCCCTGGACGCCGAGCGCTACCTGGCCGCGCTGGACGACCTGGAGGCCAAGGCCGCCGCCGTGGCGGTCTGAGCCCCCTCCCCCGATCCACCGCGCGGGTGTGTTCCACGTGGAACACATCCGCACCGGCCGGGCAGAAACAGAACGGGCCCATCCGTTGTTCTCCCGGCAGCAGCCCCCTCCGTCCGAACCCGAGGAGTTCCCGTGGCCGGCGCCACCACCACAGTCACCGACGCGACCTTCGATGCCGACGTCCTGAAGAGCGACAAGCCCGTCCTGGTCGACTTCTGGGCCACCTGGTGCGGCCCGTGCCGCCAGGTCGCCCCGATCCTCGACGAGATCGCGGCCGAGCACGGCGAGAAGCTGACCATCGCCAAGCTCGACGTGGACGCCAACCAGGCGACCGCCGCCCAGTACGGCGTCATCTCGATCCCGACCCTGATCGTCTACAAGGGCGGCGAGCCGGTGAAGTCCATCACCGGTGCCCGTCCGAAGGCCGCGCTGCTGCGCGAGCTGGCCGAGTTCATCTAGGCAGGGCCTAGGCCTCACGGTCGTCGACCGCACGGTGGCGGGGGGGCGGACGGCGGGGGGGCCCCCCCCCCGCGTGTGCGGCGCGGCCCCCCCACGGCCCCCGCCCCCGCGGGTATTAAAAAAATGAGCCGGCGGCGAGTGTT
>NZ_JBHTWX010000080.1:21272-40900 GCF_042792155.1 Kitasatospora sp. NPDC056651
TGGGGGCGGTCGTGTTGACCCGCGCGGGGGCGGGCGGGTGGGGCGGCGCGACCCCCCCCCCCCCCCCGCCCGCCCCCTTCCCCGGCGAGCGGCCCCCCGCCGGGGGGGGGGGCCCCACGGGGCGTGCCGCCCCGCCACCGTCGTTTCCGGCGCGCCCCCGGAACGGCCCCGGCCGGAACAGCAGCAGCCTGAACGGCCACAGCCGTGAACGGCCGCAGCTAGAACGGCCGCAGCGCGGGTTCCTTCCGCCCGCCGCCGAGCAGCCGCTCCAGCGCCCCCTCGACGTCCTCCCGCCAGGAGAGCGTGGTCCGCGCCTCCAGCCGCAGGCGCGGATAACGCCCGTGCGGGCGGACGGTCTTGAAGCCGACCGCGAGCAGGTGGTCGGCCGGCAGCACACAGCTGACCGGCACCCGTCCGACCGAGCCGAAGGCCTCGATCGCCCGCACCCCGCGCCCGATCAGGTCCTTGGCCACGGTCTGCACCAGCACCCGGCCGAGCCCCTGCCGCTGGTAGCCCGGCAGCACCCGGCTGACCATCAGCTGAACGGCGTCCGGTGAGACCGGACTGGTCGGGAAGGACTGCGAGCGGGGGACGTAGGCCGGTGGCGCGTAGAGCACGAACCCGGCCGGCCGGTCGTCCACGTAGACGATCCGGCCGCAGGACCCCCACTCCAGCAGCACCGTGGAGATCCACCCCTCCTTCTCCAGCTCCGGCTTGCCCGACTCCACCGCCTGCTTCGCACTGACCGGGTCCAGCTCCCAGAACACGCACGAGCGGCAGCCGGTCGGCAGGTCCCCGAGGTTGTCCAGCGTCAGCGGAGCGATCCGGCGTCCCATGGCCGTACCTCCTCCTCCCTCTCACGGTCGAGCATTCCCCCGCGAACGCCGATGGGTGCATGTTTCACGTGAAACCCGCGCTCACGTGGAACATGCACCCATCGGGTCGTCGCCCTCGGCCGACCGACTCAGCCCTGCGACAGCCGCAGACCGTCCTCGCCGGGGGCCATGCTGTCCAGGATCCGGTTCAGGTCCTCCACCGAGCCGAACTCCAGCACCACCTTGCCCTTGCCCAGCTTGCCGCCGCGCTGCGACACCTCGACCTTGACCCGGGTGTCGAAGCGGTCGGACAGCCGGGTCGCCAGGTCGTTGAAGGCCGGGGAGTTCAGCTTGCCCGCCTTCGGCGCCTGGCGCTTGGGCTTCTCGGGCTCGGCGGCCATCATCCGGACGATCTCCTCGGTGGTCCGCACCGAGAGGCCCTCCGCGTTGATCCGCTTGGCCAGCTCCTCCTGCCGCTCGCCGTCCGACAGCCCCAGCAGCGCCCGGGCGTGCCCGGCGGTCAGCACTCCGGAGGCGACCCGGCTCTGGACCGACGGCGGCAGCTTCAGCAGCCGCAGCGTGTTGGAGACGTGCGCCCGCGAGCGGACGACCCGGTCGGCCAGCTCCTCGTGGGTGCAGGAGAAGTCCCGCAGCAGCTGGTCGTAGGCGGCCGCCTCCTCCAGCGGGTTCAGCTCGGCCCGGTGCAGGTTCTCCAGGAGGGCGTCCAGCAGCAGCTTGTCGTCCTCGGTGGCCCGGACGATCGCCGGGATCCGTTCCAGCCCGGCCTCACGCGAGGCCCGCCAGCGGCGCTCGCCCATGATCAGCTCGTAGCGCTCGGCCTCGACCTGGCGCACCACGATCGGCTGGAGCAGGCCCACCTCCTTGATGGAGGCGACCAGCTCGGCCAGCTTGTCGTCGTCGAAGACCTCGCGCGGCTGACGCGGGTTGGGGGTGATCGAGTCCATCCGCAGCTCGGCGAACCGTGCCCCGGCGACCTCGGCCGGCAGCTGGGCCACGGCCTTCTCCCGCCGGCCCATGAGCCCGGCCCGGGCGGCCACCGTCCCCCGGCCGGCCGGCAGCACCGGCACCGCGGCCGGCGAGACCGTCCCGGCCCCGGGGGACTCCCGCACCACCGAGGCCGGTGCGGGAGCGACCGGCGCGGGCTGTCCCACCGCCCCGCCGACCGCCGGCGGAGCCGACGGCAGCAGTGCCCCGAGCCCCTTCCCCAGACCAACCCTGCGAGCACTCACTGATGACCCTCCGTCGTACCGTGCTGTGCCACCGGGGCGCCGTGCCCCTGCTGGCCGTGCCGCTGCTGCCCCACCAGCGTGCCCACCACCGCACGCTGCGCGAGCTCGCGGGCGGCCTCCAGGTAGGAGAGCGCCCCGGTCGAGCCCGGGTCGTAGGTGAGCACCGTCTGCCCGTAGCTGGGCGCCTCCGAGATGCGCACCGAGCGCGGGATCGCCGTGCTCAGCACCTCGCGCTGGAAGTGGGTCCGGACCTCATCGGCGACCTGGGCGGCCAGCCTGGTCCGGGCGTCGTACATGGTGAGCAGGATGGTCGACACGTGCAGCGCCGGGTTGAGGTGCGCGCGCACCAGCTCGACGTTGCGCAGCAGCTGGCCGAGGCCTTCCAGCGCGTAGTACTCGCACTGGATCGGGATCAGCACCTCCTGACCGGCCACCAGGGCGTTGACCGTCAGCAGGCCCAACGAGGGCGGACAGTCGATCAGGATGTAGTCCAGCGGCTGCTCGTAGGCCGCGATGGCGCGCTGGAGCCGGCTCTCCCGGGCGACCAGCGAGACCAGCTCGATCTCGGCGCCGGCCAGGTCGATGGTGGCGGGGACGCAGAACAGCCCCTCGACGTCGTGCACCGGCTGCACCACGTCGGCGAGCGGCTTGCCCTCCACCAGGACGTCGTAGATGGACGGGACTTCGGCGTGGTGGTCGATGCCGAGCGCGGTGGAGGCGTTGCCCTGCGGGTCGAGGTCGACGACCAGGACGCGCAGGCCGTGCATGGCGAGGGAGGCGGCCATGTTCACGGTGGTGGTGGTCTTGCCCACCCCACCCTTCTGGTTGGCGACCACGATCACCCGGGTGGCGGCGGGCCTGGGAAGTCCCTCACCCGCTCGGCCGATCGCCCGAACCGCGGCCTGCGCAGCCCGCGCGATGGGCGTGTCATCGATCTGGTCGACGGTCTCCGAGTCCTGCATGGGGGTCAGTGTTTCACGTGAAACCGGAGCGGCAACAGTCGCCGCCCGGTCACGCCGGAGGATGCCCGAGAGCAAGGAGCGACGTTTCACGTGAAACACCATGCCCGCTATGCCGGGAATCTGACGTTGCGACACTCCGGTGTCCCAGCGGCGGTCCGCCCGTCACCTGAACGACGACGGGCGGACGCTCCTCCCTCTCAGGAGGCCCGTCCGCCCGTCGTCACCACGTGTCCGGCATCACCCGGCTCAGCGACCGCGGCGGCGCCCGCCCCGGGTGCGCTCGCCCGTCCGGGCGCTCGCGTTGCGGCCCGCCCGGGCCGCCTTGGCGCGCCGGGTCGCCGCCCTGACCCCGCCGGGGCTCTCCCCCGCCTTCACCTGGACCACCCGGGTCGAGGTCTCCAGGGTGCCCTCGCCGACCCCGATGACGCTCCACTCGACCGCACCCAGCTTGGCCAGCCCGGCCCGGGAGTCGGCCAGCTCCTGCTCGGCGCTGTCGCCCTTGAGCGCCAGCATCTGCCCGTGCGGGCGCAGCAGCGGCATGCCCCAGCCGGCCAGCCGCTCCAGCGGTGCCACCGCCCGGGCGGTCACCACGTCCACCGCGAGCTTGCCGACCATCTCCTCGGCCCGGCCGCGCAGCACCGTGACGTTGTCCAGCCCCAGCTCCCGGACGACCTCCTCCAGGAAGGTGGTCCGGCGCAGCAGCGGCTCCAGCAGCGTCACCGAGACGTCCGGACGGGCCAGCGCGACCGGGATGCCCGGCAGGCCGGCCCCGGAGCCGACGTCGCACAGGGTGATCCCGGACGGCAGCAGCTCGGCCAGCACCGCGCAGTTCAGCACGTGGCGGTCCCAGAGCCGGGGCACCTCGCGCGGCCCGATCAGTCCGCGCTGCACGCCCGAGGTGGCCAGCAGCTCGGTGTAGCGGACCGCGGCGTCGAACCGGTCCCCGAAGACCTCCCGGGCGGCGGCGGGCGCTTCGCCCGGCTCGCCCACCTCGATGGCCCGCCCCTCAGCGGCCGGGTCCACGTCCGCCCCCGCCCGGCCGGCAGCCGCGTTCTCCGTGTCCATCTCGACCTCTCCGATCCCCGGATCCACCGACCCGCTCAACGCACTGTTTCACGTGAAACATCCCAGGAGGGACGACGACCCCGCCCGCACGAGGCGGACGGGGTCGCGTCCGTGAAGCTCTCCGGCCGCCGCGGCGACCGGTCATCGGCCTACCGGCTTCAGGCCGGCAGCACGACCACGCACCGCTGGGGCTCTTCGCCCTCGGACTCGCTGCGCAGGCCCGCCGCGGCGACCGCGTCGTGGACGACCTTGCGCTCGAAGGGCGTCATCGGCCGCAGCTTGACCTGCTCATTGGTGCTCTTGGCCTGCTCCGCGGCCTTGGAAGCGAGTACCGCCAGCTCCTCGCGCTTGCGGGCCCGGAAGCCGGCAATGTCCAGCATGAGGCGGCTGCGCTCGCCGGTCTCCCGGTGGACAGCCAACCGGGTCAGCTCCTGGAGGGCCTCCAGCACCTCGCCGTCCTGGCCGACCAGGCGCTGGAGTGCCCGGTCGTTGCCGTCACTGACGATGGACACCAGGGCGCGGTCGCCCTCGACGTCCATGTCGATGTCACCGTCGAGGTCCGCGATGTCGAGCAGACCCTCCAGGTAGTCCGCCGCGATGTCGCCCTCCTGCTCCAGGCGGGAGACGAGACTCTCGTCGGCGCTGGCGGTGGCCTCGGCCTCGGCCTCGACAGCGGAGGTGGTGCCTTCCGTCACTGATGGACTCCTTCGGAGATGGGCCCGTCTGGCGGGCCGGGAACGAAGCTCTTCGCGGCTGTCACAACAGGCTGGGGGCCGGTCAGGACTTCTTCTTCGGCCGCTGGCCGCCACCGCGCTTCGGCTGCTGCCGGGTGCCCTGCTTGGTGCCGGCCGGCTTGGCCGTGCCCTGCTTGGCGGCCTCCGGCCTGGCCTCGGGCTCCGCCGGGGCGGAGTCCTCGGGCTCCTCGGCCGCGGTGTCCTTGCCCAGGTCGACCGTCGACTGCCCGGCACCGCCCTGCTGGCGCTGCGACTTGCTCTGCCGGCGGGGCTGCTGGCGGCGCGCCTGCACCGACTCCTCGACCACCGCGGCGGCGCTGGCCGCCTCGCTGACGGCGTCCTTGGACGGGGGCAGCATGCCCCAGAGCGCGCCCTTGATCTCCGTACCGTCCGGACGCAGCCGGCCGGCCTTCTTCAGCCTCGCCTGGCGCTCCTCGAAGGCCTTGCTGCCCGGGGTCGGGTTGTTGTGGATGACGACCAGCTGCTGGCCCATCGACCAGACGTTGGTGGTCAGCCAGTAGACCAGGACACCGACCGGGAAGTTGATGCCCATCACGGCGAACATGATCGGGAAGACGTACATCAGCATCTTCTGCTGCTGCATGAACGGCGTCTTCACCGTGAGGTCGACGTTCTTGGTCATCAGCTGGCGCTGGGTGACGAACTGCGACAGCGACATCAGGATGATCATCACCGCAGTGACGATCTTGACGCTGGTCTCACTGCTGCCGAGGAAGGTCGCGGAGAGCGGGGCCCCGAAGATGTGCGCCTTGCCGGCGCTCACCAGCAGGCTGCCATGGATGACGCCGATGTCCTCACCCTTGGCGACCTTGGCGAGCACACCGTAGAGAGCGGTGAAGAACGGCGCCTGCACGATGATGGGAAGGCAGCTGGAGAACGGGTTGGTACCCGCCTCCTTGTACAGCTTCATCATCTCTTCGGACTGGCGCTGCCGGTCGTTCTTGTAGCGCTCCTGGATGGCCTTCATCTTCGGCTGGATCGCCTGCATGGCCCGGGTCGCCTTGATCTGCTTCACGAAGAGCGGGATCAGGCAGATCCGGATGACGACCACCATCGAGGCGATGGCCAGGCCCCAGGCCCAGCCGCCGTCCGGGTTGAAGACATTGCTGTACAGCGAGTGGAACTGGACGATGATCCAGGACACCGCGGTGTACAGGGGACTCAGAAAACCGAAGGTCACCGGTCAGGCTCCTTGGACAGGTGGATCGGCCGCTCGCGGCCAATGGTCGCCGGGCCCACTGGGTCCGGACCGGCGGGGGTGACGGTCACCGACGTGTCGACGGCGGACCGGCTGCTCAGCCAGTCCCGCAACCGCCGGTGCCACACCGGATGCTTGCGCGGCGGGACGTGATCGACCCCGCCGGGCGTCCACGGATTGCAGCGCAGGATGCGCCACACGGTCAGTCCGCCGCCCTTGACCGCCCCGTGCACCTTCACGGCCTCGTAGCCGTAGTGCGAGCAGGAGGGGTAGTAGCGGCAGACCGGACCGAGCAGCGGGCTGATCGTCCACTGGTAGACCCTGATCAGACCCATCAGCAGGTACTTCATCGCCCTGCTCCCGTCGGCGCCGTGGCGGCGGGCTCCGTCCTCAGCAACCGCTTGAGTGCCGCGTCCAGGTCACGTTCAAGCTCCTGGTACGAGGCGGTCGCGGCCTGGGGCAGCGCACGCACCACTATCAGGCTACCGGCGGGCAGCCTGATGAGACGATCACGAACGAGGTGGCGCAACCTGCGTTTGACCAGGTTGCGGACGACCGCCGGGCCAACGGCCTTGCTCACGACGAAACCCGCACGCGCCGAAGGAGTCCCCTCGGCGACGTGCGGGCGGGAGTCGCTGGTCCGGTCGGTCTGCCCCTGCGGGTCACCGTCTCTGCTGAGATGGACGACCAGAAGGGGCCGACCGGCCCGACGACCGCGTTTCACCGCGGTCGCGAAGTCCTGGCGCCGCCGCAGCCGATTCTCGGAGGGCAGCACAACAGACTCTGGCGCGGATCAGGCGGACAGGCTGGCGCGGCCCTTGCCACGGCGGGCGGCCAGGATGGCGCGGCCGGCGCGGGTACGCATACGCAGCCGGAAGCCGTGGGTCTTCGCGCGACGACGGTTGTTCGGCTGGAAGGTGCGCTTGCTCACTCGGGGGCTCCTGAGGTGAATCGTAGGATGACGGGGGGTCGCTTGGCCGTCACCGTGCGTCCGCGTGATCTCCCCTGATTCGGAAATCCGGCCCATCGCCCCAGTTCGGCTGGGGTCTGAGGCAATCCACGGCGCCCGTGCTGCGCGCCTTATGGAGCGGGCGGACCCGCGGACATGCGGCAGCGGCCATCGACAACTCGACCTGGTTACGGTACGCGGGACGGGGCACGAGGGTCAAACCGGCCGCTTGCGGCCCGTCTTACCCACAGCCTGTGGACAACGACTTGATCCGGCCCTGTTCGCTGACTACCGTTGCAGAACTTGTCTGGTTTGTTCTTGGAAAGCGTGCACCAGTGGCTGATGTCAACAGCGACCTCGTCCCGGTCTGGGCCAGGGTCGTCGAGCGGCTGGTCAGCGACCCCGATGTCGGGGAGATGGACAAACAGTGGGTGCAGCGCACCCAGCCGATGTGGATGATGCACGACACCGCCCTGCTGGCGACCCCGAACGAGCGGGCCAAGCAGGTGCTGGAGGGCCGGCTGCTGCCGCAGCTGACCGAGGCCCTCAGCCGTGAGCTCAGCCGCCCGGTCCGGATCGCCGTGATGGTCGACGCCAACGCGGTGCCGACCACCCCCGCCGCCCAGGCCCCCGCCGAGCCCTACCCGGGCCCGGCCGAGGAGGACGCCCCCGACTACGGCGACCAGGGCTACCAGCAGCCGTACGAGCACGGCCAGCCCTACGAGAGCGGCTCCTCGTACGAGCAGGACTACCAGCGCCCCCGCTACGACGCCGGCGGCTACGAGCCGCGCCCGGGCGGGTACGGTTCCCCCGCCGCCGGACAGGGCTGGCAGGGCTACCAGGAGCAGCCGTCGCCCTACCGCGAGTCGGAGGAGCCCGCGCCCCGCCAGGCGCCGCGCCCCGTCCCCGGCCCGCCCGCGACCACCCAGGGCGACCTCTTCGGCGGCGCCTACGGCCCCGGCCCGAACGAGCAGCCCCGCACCGGCGCCGGTCGCCGCGCGGGCGGCTCCCGCCCCTCCGGCGGCCGCCCGTCGGACAAGTCCGCCCCGGAGCGCCCGGCCGAGCGGCCCGGCGTCCCCGGCGTGCCCGCCCCGCCCGGCGCTCCCCCGGCCGGCGGCTCGCGCAAGGACGAGCCGGCCGCCCGGCTGAACCCCAAGTACCTCTTCGACACCTTCGTCATCGGCGCCAGCAACCGCTTCGCCCACGCGGCGGCGGTGGCGGTCGCCGAGGCCCCGGCCAAGGCGTACAACCCGCTCTTCATCTACGGCGAGTCCGGGCTGGGCAAGACCCACCTGCTGCACGCCATCGGGCACTACTCGCGCAGCCTCTTCCCGGGCACCCGGGTGCGCTACGTGTCCTCGGAGGAGTTCACCAACGAGTTCATCAACTCGATCCGGGACGGCAAGGCGGACACCTTCCGCCGCCGCTACCGGGACATGGACATCCTGCTCGTGGACGACATCCAGTTCCTCGCGAGCAAGGAGTCCACGCAGGAGGAGTTCTTCCACACCTTCAACACCCTGCACAACGCGAACAAGCAGATCGTCCTCTCCTCGGACCGGCCGCCCAAGCTGCTGACCACGCTGGAGGACCGGCTGCGCAACCGCTTCGAGTGGGGACTGATCACCGACGTCACCCCGCCGGAGCTGGAGACCCGGATCGCGATCCTGCGCAAGAAGGCGATCCAGGAGCAACTCAACGCTCCCGCCGACGTGTTGGAGTTCATCGCGTCCCGGATCACCCGCAACATCCGGGAGTTGGAGGGCGCGCTCATCCGGGTCACCGCCTTCGCCAACCTCAACCGGGCCCCGGTGGACCTGGAGTTGGCCGGGATCGTCCTCAAGGACCTGATCCCGGGCGGGGACGAGGACGCCGGCCCCGAGATCACCGCGCAGGTCATCATGCAGCAGACCGCCGCGTACTTCGGTCTGGGGGTGGACGACCTCTGCGGATCCTCGCGCAGCCGCGTGCTGGTGACGGCCCGCCAGATCGCGATGTACCTGTGCCGGGAGCTCACCGACCTCTCGCTGCCGAAGATCGGGGCACAGTTCGGCGGCCGCGACCACACCACGGTGATGCACGCGGACCGCAAGATCCGCTCGCTGATGGCCGAGCGGCGCTCGATCTACAACCAGGTCACCGAACTCACCAACCGCATCAAGAGCTAGCCGCCGCCGGCGGTGCGGCCCCGAGGGCGTCAGGAGCGATCCTGACGCCCTTTTCGCGCGTCCACAGGTGTACGGCGCGCGCCGGCCGGGCAGGGATGCGGTCGACGGACGGTACGCCAGTCCACAGCCCGCGCCGAACAACTGACCGGTGATTCGAAACCCGGAGGCGCGCAAGGCCGTTGTCCACAGGCCGGGCCGGTTCTCCGCCGTCCACAGGGCGGGGGGCCCGGAGTTATCCAGAATTCGTCCACAGGCCCGTCACCGCTACGCTCTTCCGCGCAGGTCAGGTGCCTGTGGACTTGTGCACAACGGTTATCCACAGGGTGTGGACAGCTGACGGGTCCCCAGTGGGCCGTCCGGGTTATCCACCGGTTGTCCCCAGGCGAGGGGCGGTTATCCCCAGGTTGTCCACAGCGGCGTCCACAGTTCGACAACCGTGCACTGGCGTTCATACCCTGGTGTGAAAGGCGTCACGAAAAGTTGACCGGCGCCCGTGGATAACCGGGCCCGGATCTGGGGACAGCCCTGGGGATAACCTGTGGATACCGAGCGTGGCCTGTGGGTAACGCTCGGCTGTCCACAGCGACGCCTGTCCGTCCACAGCCCCGGTCCACAACCCCTGTGGACAAAATTCAGGCTCTGACCTGCGGAAACAGGGTTATCCACGGTTTCCACAGGCCCTACTACTACCACTACACATTTAGACCCCGGACTTGCTTTCAAAGTGGGTGGGCCCCGAATCTGTGGACAACCGGGCCCCGACACCTGTTCGGGTCGCTTCCGCCCGTCTGCCCCGTCTGTCGGCGGAGTACGTCAGACTGTCCTTGCGACTGGAAGCGGAGTGAGCAGAGCTCGGCGGACAGCCAGACCGACGATCAAGATCAGACGAACCAGAGTGCGAGCGGGAGCGCTCGATCCAGGAGGCGGTTACCGGTGAAGTTCCGGGTGGAGCGTGACGTCCTCGCGGAGGCGGTGGCCTGGGCTGCCCGCAGCCTCCCGGCACGGCCGCCGGTGCCGGTGCTGGCCGGCCTGCTGCTGACCGCGCAGGAGGGCAGCCTGGCGCTGTCCGGCTTCGACTACGAGGTCTCGGCCCGGGTCGAGCTGGAGGCGGACGTCGAGGAGGCCGGCACCGTCCTGGTCTCCGGCCGCCTGCTGAACGACATCTCCCGCAACCTCCCCAACCGGCCGGTGGAGATCTCCACCGACGGCCAGCGGGTCAGCGTGGTCTGCGGCAGTTCCCGCTTCACCCTCCCCACCCTCCCGGTGGACGAGTACCCCGCGCTCCCGCAGATGCCGACCGCCACCGGCACCGTCTCCGGTGACGTCTTCGCCTCCGCCGTCAGCCAGGCCGCGGTCGCCGCCGGCCGGGACGACACCCTTCCGGTGCTCACCGGCGTCCGGGTCGAGATCGAGGGCGACCGGATCACCCTGGCCGCCACCGACCGCTACCGCTTCGCCGTCCGCGAGCTGCTGTGGAAGCCCGAGCAGTCGGACATCTCCGCCGTCGCGCTGGTCCCCGCCAAGACGCTCCAGGACATCGCCAAGTCCCTCGGCAGCGGCGACACCGTCTCCATCGCGCTCTCCTCGGGCGGCGCGGGCGAGGGCCTGATCGGTTTCGAGGGCGCCGGCCGCCGGACGACGACCCGGCTGCTGGAGGGCGAGTTCCCCAAGTTCCGCAGCCTGTTCCCGACGGAGTTCAACGCCGTCGCCGCGATCCAGACCCAGCCCTTCCTGGAGGCGCTCAAGCGCGTCTCGCTGGTCGCCGAGCGCAACACCCCGGTCCGCCTGAACTTCGAGGAGGGCGTGCTGACGCTGGAGGCCGGCTCGGGCGACGACGCCCAGGCCACCGAGCGGATCGAGGCCTCCCTGGAGGGCGACGCCATCTCGATCGCCTTCAACCCGGGCTACCTGGAGGAGGGCCTCAAGGCCATCGACTCCCCCTTCGCCCAGCTCAGCTTCACCACCCCGACCAAGCCGGCGCTGCTCAGCGGCAAGGTCTCGGTGGACGCCGAGGAGGACAAGGCCTACCAGTACCTGATCATGCCGGTGCGCCTCTCCGGCTGATGCCCGGGCCGGCGTGATCCCGGGGGCGCGGGGGTCGTCCCCCACAGGACACAGCATGCCGGTGCGCCTCTCCGGCTGATCCAGCCCGCTCTTCCGTCCACAGGCTGTGCACACCCGCTGTGCACAGCCTGTGGACGTCTCCCCCGGTCAGCCCGATCGAAGGCGGCCGGGGTCGCTCCAACGCGTAGGCTCAAGGAGTGCGGCAACGGCGCCGCCGGCAGGCACGTCACCACAGGTAAGGACTTGGTCATGGAGCTCGGCCTCATCGGTCTCGGCAAGATGGGCGGCAACATGCGCGAGCGGATCCGCCGCGCCGGCCACACCGTCATCGGCTACGACCGCAACCCGGACATCTCCGACGTCGAGAGCATCCAGGAGCTCGTCACCAAGCTCCAGGGCCCGCGCGTGGTCTGGGTCATGGTCCCGGCCGGCGCCGCCACCCAGGCGACCGTCGACGAGCTCGCCGAGCTGCTCTCCCCCGGCGACGTGGTGGTCGACGGTGGAAACTCCCGCTGGACCGACGACATCAAGCACGCCGAGGCGCTGGCCGCCAAGGGCATCGGCTTCGTGGACTGTGGCGTCTCCGGTGGCGTCTGGGGCCTGGAGAACGGCTACGCGCTGATGTACGGCGGCGACGCCGAGCACGTTGCCAAGGTCCAGCCGATCTTCCAGGCGCTCAAGCCCGAGGGCGATTTCGGCAACGTGCACGCGGGCGCGGTCGGCGCCGGCCACTTCGCCAAGATGGTCCACAACGGCATCGAGTACGCGATGATGCAGGCCTTCGCCGAGGGCTGGGAGCTGCTGGAGGCCGCCCCCGAGGTCACCGACGTGCGCGAGGTCTTCCGCAGCTGGCAGGAGGGCACGGTCATCCGCTCCTGGCTGCTCGACCTGGCCGTCAACGCCCTGGACGAGGACGAGCACCTGGACAAGCTGCGCGGCTGGGCCGCCGACTCCGGCGAGGGCCGCTGGACCGTCGAGGCCGCGATCGACCACGCCGTGCCGCTGCCGGCGATCACCGCCTCGCTGTTCGCCCGCTTCGCCTCCCGCCAGGACGACTCGCCGCAGATGAAGATGATCGCCGCGCTGCGCAACCAGTTCGGCGGCCACGCGGTCGAGTCCAAGTAACCAGCAGCTCCTCCACAGAAGGCGGGCGCAGTCCACAGCCATGCACGTCGCGCATCTGTCGCTCGCCGACTTCCGGTCGTACGCCCGGGCCGAGGTTCCCCTCGACCCGGGCGTGACCGCCTTCGTCGGACCGAACGGCCAGGGCAAGACCAACCTGGTCGAGGCGGTCGGCTACGTCGCCACCCTGGGCAGCCACCGGGTGGCCACCGACACCCCGCTGATCCGGCTGGGCGCCGAGCGGGCGGTGATCCGCACCTCGGTGGTGGACCGCGGCCGCTCCACCCTGGTCGAGCTGGAGCTCACCCCGGGCAAGGCCAACCGGGCCCGGATCAACCGCTCCGACAACGTCCGCCCGCGCGACGTGCTGGGCCTGCTGCGCACCGTGCTGTTCGCCCCCGAGGACCTCAGCCTGGTCAAGGGCGACCCGGGTGAGCGGCGGCGCTTCCTGGACGAGCTGCTGACCGCCCGCGCTCCCCGGCTGGCCGGTGTGCGGCAGGACTACGAGCGGGTCCTCAAGCAGCGCAACGCCCTGCTGAAGACCGCCGCGATGGCCCGCCGGGCCGGCGGCGGCAAGGGCGCCGACTTGTCCACCCTGGAGGTCTGGGACGGTCATCTGGCCCAGGCCGGTGCCGAGTTGACGGCCTTCCGGATCCAGCTGGTGGCCGCCCTGCAGCCGCTGGTGACGGCCGCGTACGGGCAGCTGGCCCCCGGCGGCGGCGAGACCTCCCTGGAGTACCGCAGCTCCTTCGAGGGCGAGCTGCCGACCAGCCGCGAGCAGGCCGAGGAGCAGCTGCTGGACGCGCTGCGGGCGGTCCGCAAGCAGGAGGTCGAGCGCGGCATCACCCTGGTCGGCCCGCACCGCGACGAGCTGGCGCTCAAGCTCGGCCCGCTGCCCGCCAAGGGCTACGCCAGCCACGGCGAGTCCTGGTCGTTCGCGCTGGCGCTGCGGCTGGCCTCGTACGAGCTGCTGCGCGCCGACGGCGGCGAGCCGGTGCTGATCCTGGACGACGTGTTCGCCGAGCTGGACGCCGCCCGCCGGGACCGGCTGGCCGAGCTGGTGGCCGACGGCGAGCAGGTGCTGGTGACGGCGGCGGTCGCCGAGGACGTGCCGAAGGCGCTGTCCGGCGCCCGGTTCGCGGTCTCCGACGGCGCGGTGCGCCGGATCGACGCCTGACCGCTCCACCCGCTCCACCCGCTCCACCCGTATCGCCGTACCCCCCGCCGCCGGGCGCACCCGGCGGTCCGTCCCGTGTGCGCTCCCGTACGCTGGACCGTTCAGCGTTGTCCACAGGCTGGGGAAAGGAGATCGCCGTGAGCGAGCCGGCGGAGCACTCCCCCAAGCCCGGTGCCCCCAAGCCCGGTGCCCCCAAGCCCGGTGCGTCCGAGTCCGGCGCCCCGCAGCCGACCGGCGCGGACCTCGCCCGCTCCGCGCTGCGGGCGGCCCGGGCCCAGGCCCGCCAGCGCGGTGAGCAGGTCCGGGAGAAGCGCGAGGCGAAGCGGCACGGTCTGCGCAGCGGCGCCCGCTCGGACGGCCGCGACCCGGTCCCGCTGGGTGCCGCGCTGAACCGGCTGCTGACCGAGCGCGGCTGGGAGTCCTCGGCCGCGGTCGGCGGGGTGATGGGCCGCTGGCCGCAGATCGTCGGCCCGGACATCGCCGCGCACTGCCACCCCTCCTCCTACGACGAGGCCGCCGCGGTGCTCACCGTGCAGTGCGACTCCACCGCCTGGGCCACTCAACTACGCTGGCTTGCACGGCAGTTGGTGGCCCGTCTGAACCACGAGCTGGGCCATGGCACGGTCAGGACCATCAAGGTGCTCGGCCCGGCGGCGCCCGCCCGCGGCTACGGTCGGCTGCGCGCGCCGGGGAGCAAGGGGCCGGGCGACACCTGGGGCTGACCGGGACGCCGGCCGGTCCCCCGCGGGCACGGATCGGATGGCGATCTTCCGGAACCCCTGACAGCCCTTCCAGGCGCCCTGGGCCCCCCGGTCGAGTATCGGGACATGTGCAGAGGGGATTCAGGGCGGCGTATCTGCCCTCAAGGGCTGCCAAACGCCCATCTCTGTCAGTCGTACCGGTAGACTGAAAGCCAAACACTGTTGCCAGTGGCAACCGAGTCAGAACGCTGTGGTCGCACGCCCGCCCGCACGGGATCGGGGATGCGGCCCGTGCTGTGCCAGAGAGGGCGCTTCGTGGCCGATTCCGGCAACCCCAGCCAGACCCCAGACCAGACCGACCAGGGCGAGAAGTCCTACAACGCCAGCAACATCCAGGTGCTGGAGGGCCTCGACGCCGTCCGCAAGCGTCCCGGCATGTACATCGGCTCGACCGGTGAGCGCGGCCTGCACCACCTGGTGCAGGAGGTCGTGGACAACTCCGTCGACGAGGCCATGGCCGGGCACGCGGACACCATCGAGGTCACGATCCTGCCGGACGGCGGCGTGCGGGTGGCCGACAACGGACGCGGCATCCCGGTCGGCATCGTCCCCGGGCAGGAGAAGCCGGCCGTCGAGGTCGTGCTCACCGTGCTGCACGCGGGTGGCAAGTTCGGCGGCGGCGGGTACGCGGTCTCCGGCGGTCTGCACGGCGTCGGCGTCTCGGTGGTGAACGCGCTCTCCACCAGGCTCGCGGTGGAGATCCACACCGAGGGCCACATCTGGACCCAGGACTACAGGATGGGCGCGCCGACCGCCCCCCTGGCCAAGGGCGCGGAGACCGACCGCACCGGCACCACGGTGACGTTCTGGGCCGACGGCGACATCTTCGAGACCACCGTCTACTCCTTCGAGACGCTCTCCCGCCGCTTCCAGGAGATGGCCTTCCTCAACAAGGGCCTGTCCATCTCGCTGACCGACGAGCGCGCCGAGCACGTGGACGAGGAGGGCAAGCCGCTCTCCGTCACGTACAAGTACGACGGCGGCATCGCCGACTTCGTCGCCCACCTCAACTCCCGCAAGGGCGAGGTCATCCACCCCTCGGTCATCGACTTCGAGTCGGAGGACAAGGACAAGGCGATCTCGGTGGAGGTCGCGATGCAGTGGAACTCCTCGTACACCGAGGGGGTCTACAGCTTCGCCAACACCATCCACACCCACGGCGGCGGTACCCACGAGGAGGGCTTCCGCGCGGCGCTGACCGGCCTGGTCAACCGCTACGCGCGGGACAAGAAGCTGCTCCGGGAGAAGGACGACAACCTCTCCGGCGAGGACATCCGCGAGGGTCTGACCGCGATCATCTCGGTCAAGCTCGGCGAGCCGCAGTTCGAGGGCCAGACCAAGGACAAGCTCGGCAACACCGAGGCCAAGACCTTCGTCCAGAAGGTCGTCCACGAGCAGCTCAACGACTGGCTGGACCGCAACCCCAACGAGGCCGCGGACATCATCCGCAAGTCCATCCAGGCCGCCACCGCGCGTGTCGCCGCCCGCAAGGCCCGCGACCTGACGCGCCGCAAGGGCCTGCTGGAGTCCGCCTCGCTGCCGGGCAAGCTCTCCGACTGCCAGTCCAAGGACCCGTCCGAGTGCGAGATCTTCATCGTCGAGGGTGACTCCGCCGGCGGCTCGGCCAAGCAGGGCCGGGACCCGCGCACCCAGGCCATCCTGCCGATCCGCGGCAAGATCCTGAACGTCGAGAAGGCCCGGATCGACAAGGTCCTCCAGAACACCGAGGTCCAGGCGCTGATCTCGGCGTTCGGCTGCGGCATCCAGGAGGACTACGACGAGTCCAAGCTGCGGTACCACAAGATCGTCCTGATGGCCGACGCCGACGTCGACGGACAGCACATCCGCACCCTGCTGCTGACCCTGCTGTTCCGCTTCATGCGGCCGCTGGTCGAGTCCGGGTACGTCTACCTCGCCATGCCGCCGCTGTACAAGATCAAGTGGGGCAAGGACGACTTCGAGTACGCCTACTCCGACCGCGAGCGCGACGCGCTGATCGCCGCCGGGGTGGAGGCCGGGCGCCGGCTGCCCAAGGACGACGCGATCCAGCGCTTCAAGGGTCTCGGCGAGATGAACGCCGAGGAGCTCCGGGTCACCACCATGGACGCCGAGCACCGGCTGCTGCTCCAGGTCACCCTGGAGGACGCCGCCCGTGCCGACGAGCTGTTCTCCGTGCTGATGGGCGAGGACGTCGAGGCCCGCCGCTCCTTCATCCAGCGCAACGCCAAGGACGTCCGCTTCCTGGACGTGTGACGCCTGCACCCCAGGCCCCGCACGTTCCAGTCCGCGTGAAAGGAAACTGACCACCAGTGGTCGACGACAACCGTCCCGAAGGCGAACAGCCCGAGACGCCCGAGGCCGCCGAGGCCACCACCCAGGCGACCATGCGCATCGAGCCGGTCGAGCTCGAGACCGAGATGCAGCGCTCGTACCTCGACTACGCGATGAGCGTGATCGTCAGCCGTGCGCTGCCCGAGGTCCGCGACGGCCTCAAGCCGGTGCACCGCCGCGTGCTCTACGCGATGTACGACGGCGGGTACCGCCCCGAGAAGGGCTACTACAAGTGCGCCCGCGTCGTCGGCGACGTCATGGGCAACTACCACCCGCACGGTGACACCTCGATCTACGACACCGTGGTCCGCCTGGCCCAGCCGTGGTCACTGCGGATGCCGCTGGTGGACGGCAACGGCAACTTCGGCTCCCCGGGCAACGACCCGGCGGCGGCCATGCGCTACACCGAGTGCAAGCTGATGCCGCTGGCCATGGAGATGATGCGCGACATCGACGAGGAGACCGTCGACTTCGCGTCCAACTACGACGGCCGCTCGCAGGAGCCGACCGTCCTGCCCGCGCGCATCCCCAACCTGCTGGTCAACGGTGCCACCGGCATCGCGGTCGGCATGGCCACCAACATCCCGCCGCACAACCTCCGCGAGGTCGCCTCCGGCGCGCTCTGGTACCTGGAGAACCCGGAGGCCTCCGCCGAGGACCTGCTGGACGCCCTGGTCGAGCGGATCAAGGGCCCGGACTTCCCCACCGGCGCGCTGATCGTCGGCCGCCGCGGCATCGACGACTACTTCCGCACCGGCCGCGGCTCGGTCACCATGCGGGCCGTCGTCGAGGTCGAGGAGATCCAGGGCCGCCAGTGCCTGGTGATCACCGAGCTGCCGTACCAGGTCAACCCGGACAACCTCGCGCTGAAGATCGCCGACCTGGTCAAGGACGGCAAGATCGCCGGCATCGCCGACGTCCGCGACGAGTCCTCGTCCCGCACCGGCACCCGCCTGGTGGTCGTGCTCAAGCGCGACGCGGTCGCCAAGGTCGTGCTGAACAACCTGTACAAGCACACCGAGCTGCAGACCAACTTCGGCGCCAACATGCTGGCCCTGGTCGACGGCGTGCCGCGCACCCTGTCGCTGGACGCCTTCATCCGGCACTGGGTCAACCACCAGGTCGAGGTCATCGTCCGGCGCACCCGGTTCCGGCTGCGCAAGGCCGAGGAGCGCGCCCACATCCTGCGCGCCCTGCTCAAGGCCCTGGACCTGATCGACGACGTCATCGCGCTGATCCGGGCCTCGGCCAGCGCCGACGCCGCCCGCACCGGCCTGATGGGCCTGCTCGACATCGACGAGCTCCAGGCCAACGCCATCCTGGAGATGCAGCTGCGCCGCCTGGCCGCCCTGGAGCGCCAGCGGATCATGGACGAGCACGACGAGCTCCAGCGCAAGATCGACGAGTACAACGCGATCCTGGCCTCGCCGACCCGCCAGCGGGAGATCATCTCCGAGGAGCTCACCGCGATCGTCGAGAAGTACGGCGACGAGCGGCGCTCCACCCTCATCCCGTCCGACGGCGACCTCTCCATCGAGGACCTCATCGCCGAGGAGGACATCGTCGTCACGATCACCCGTGGCGGCTACGTCAAGCGGACCCGCTCCGACCTCTACCGCTCGCAGAAGCGCGGCGGCAAGGGCGTGCGCGGTGCCCAGCTCAAGCAGGACGACATCGTCGACCACTTCTTCGTGACGACGACCCACAACTGGATCCTGTTCTTCACCAACAAGGGCCGGGTCTACCGGGCCAAGGGCTACGAGCTGCCGGACGCCGGGCGCGACGCCCGCGGCCAGCACGTGGCCAACCTGCTGGCCTTCCAGCCGGGGGAGCACATCGCCCAGGTGATGGCCGTCCGCACCTACGAGGACAAGCCGTACCTGGTCCTCGCCACCCGGGCCGGCCTGGTGAAGAAGTCCCCGCTCAAGGACTACGACTCCCCGCGCTCCGGCGGCCTGATCGCGATCAACCTGCGCCAGGACGACGAGGGCCGGGACGACGAGCTGATCGGCGCCGAGCTGGTCTCCGCCGAGGACGACCTGCTGCTGGTCTCCAAGAAGGCCCAGTCGATCCGCTTCACCGCGACCGACGACGCCCTGCGGCCCACCGGCCGCGCCACCTCCGGCGTCAAGGGCATGGCCTTCCGCGAGGACGACGAACTGCTGTCGATGAACGTCGTCCGGCCGGGCACCTACGTCTTCACCGCCACCGACGGCGGGTACGCCAAGCGCACCGGTGTGGACGAGTACCGTGTCCAGGGACGCGGCGGCTACGGCACCAAGGCGGCGAAGATCGTCGAAGGCCGCGGCTCGCTGGTCGGCGCGCTCGTGGTCGACGAGTCCGACGAGATCATGGCGATCACCCTGTCGGGTGGGGTGATCCGTACGAGGGTTTCCGAGGTTCGTGAAACCGGACGTGACACGATGGGCGTCCAACTGATCAACCTCGGAAAGCGCGACGCGGTCGTGGGCATGGCCCGCAACGCGGAGGCCGAGGACGAGGAGACTGCGGAGGACGAGGTGGCGGGTACCGAGTCCACCGAGACGGCCGAGGGCACGGTGACGGCGGTCGACGGAGACGTCGAGGCCTGAACCGAACCGCAGACCGGTGCCGTCGCGTCCTACGGAGGGACGCGGCGGCACCGGACGCCGACCAGTTCCGGGCAATCCCGCCGGGCGCTGGGTGACGAGTGACGAGGCAGGGCGGCGCCGCCGTCCTGGTGGGAAGTGCGGGAGGACCAGGTGAGTGGAGCCACGGGTGCTGCGGGAGGGACCTCCGGCGGCCGTCCGGGCGCGCAGGGCGGGGGCTCGTACGGCGTCCCGCAGCCGCCGAACGAGCACTCGGCCGCGTCCACCTCGCTGATGCCGCCGACCGGTGGAGCGGGCCAGGCCGGTGCCGGCGGCTTCTCGCAGCCCACCACGTACGCCAAGGGCCAGCCGACCCCGGCCCGGGGCACCCGGGTCCCGGGCGGCAACACCCCGCCCGGCGGAACCCCGGCGGTCGGCCCGGCC